>CACZYN010000039.1:10606-18321 GCA_902785445.1 uncultured Anaerovibrio sp. | reverse complement strand
AATTTCCATACCGCTGCCGGAAAATACCAAAACATCCCCCTTAACGGTTTCATCAAACAGGCTGGCTGTTATAACCTCTGGCTTACCAGGGCACATAATAGTGTATCCATAGCGCTCACTGGTATATTTATATCCCAAATGCACAGTAATTTCCTTATCTGCATTCTCTGGGTTCGTATTATTGGACTGAGCCGCATCATTAACTGGCGCCGCTTCTGTGGTCTGAGCAGGTTCAGTGGCAGCTCCCTGGACAGCTTCCTCCGCTGATACTTGTGCCATCGTAGGCACCATCAGCATAGCTCCTACGGCCAATGCCATAAAATGCTTAAATAAATGTTTTTTAATATTCATATATAATCCCCCATATAATATTATTAGCTTTCTATGTAAGTCATTCTAATAAGGATTTTTGAAAAAACAATGAAATCATTATTAAATCATCATTAGAATGCCACATTGCTTATTTCTTTGTGAGATAGTCCAACAACATAGTCAATGCCTTATCTGTCGTTTGTTGTTTTATCTCCCGGCGAGTGCCTGAAAAATTATTCTTTTTTATTACTGTCCCCTTGGCATCCGACAAGGAAATATATACTAATCCCACAGGTTTTTCTGCGCTGCCGCCACCAGGACCAGCTATACCGGTAATACCAACACCAATATCTGTGCCTATTCTTTCCCGTATTCCAAGGGCCATTTCACGGGCGGTTTCTTCACTTACAGCCCCCACCCTGGCCAAGGTATCTGGTTTAACACCCAAATGGGATATCTTTACTTCATTGCTATATGACACCACGGAACCCAACACATAGGCCGAACTGCCTGCCACATCGGTAAGGCGGCTGGTAAGAAGTCCTCCCGTACAGGATTCAGCACAGGCGATAGTCAAAGAATGCTGCAACAGAAGCTGGCCAACTTTTTCTTCCAATAACTCAGTTTCCATAATCAATCCTCAACCAATTCCCCCACCAAGTCCTCAGTAAAGCCCTGCAAAATACGGACCTTTACCATTTCGCCCACTTGGCTTTGGGTATCGCCTTCAATATATACCAGATCATCCACATCATCAGCCTGCCTATAGGACCGGCCAAATGGCATGCCATCATCTGTATGGCCTTCCACTACCACTTCCAACACCTGACCCTCCAAGGATTCATTAATCTCCTGGGAAATCAGGCTTTGAATGGCCTTCAGCTCATGATAGCGATCCTGCATAACAGCCTCATCTATCTGATTGTCCATGGTTGCTGCCGGAGTATCTTCCTCCAGGGAATAAGTGAATATTCCCACGTGTTCAAACCGCTGTTCCTTAATGAACTCCTTTAATTCATCAAACTGTTCTGGGGTTTCCCCTGGGAAACCAACAATAAACGTAGAACGGACAACCACTCCTGGGATGCGCTGACGAAGCTTTTGCAACAACTCAGTAATTTTTTCCTTTGTATCCGGCCGCCGCATATTCCTCAACACAGCATTGCTTGCATGCTGCAGAGGAATATCTACATACTTTACAATCTTTTCTTCACTGGCAATGACTTCAATCAATTCATCAGTGAAAAATCTTGGATAACTGTATAAGGTACGTATCCATTTAACATCCTCTATCTTGCACAATTCCCGCAAAAGCTCAGCCAAGCGGGGCTCTCCATAAAGATCCCGGCCATACTGAGTTGTGTCCTGGGCAATCAGAACAATTTCCCGAACACCCTGGGCAGCAAGGCCATTTACTTCAGCAACGATATCCTCAATTTTCCGGCTACGGAACTTGCCACGAATAAGAGGAATTGCACAAAAAGCACATTGATTATTACATCCCTCGGCGATCTTTACATAGGCCGTATGCTTAGGTGTTGTTGGGATACGTGGAATGGAAGCATCATAAATAGCTGGCCCATCCCCCTTTATTACCACCCGATTACCCTTAAGGGTTTCATCTATAACCTCAGTAACCCGGTTCCAAGCTTCAGTACCAATAATGCCATCAGCCTCAGGCAGTTCATCCAACAGCTCCTGGCCATATCGCTGACCGAGACAACCGGCAATTATCAATGTCTTGCAGTGACCCTTGTCCTGGTTTTTATACTCTGCCATATCCAAAATAGTATTGATGGATTCTTCTTTGGCAGACTGTATAAAAGCACAGGTATTTACTATTAATATATCTGCATCTGCTGGATCATTTACCAGCTCAATGCTTCGTTCTTTAATAAGTCCCAGCATTACCTCTGTATCCACCAGATTTTTGGAACAGCCAAGACTAACAAATCCAGCCTTCAATGTAACCTCCTAGAATTACCTGCTAATTAAACCTTACTTCCTTTAGCCAGCGGTCCAACAGTTCTCGACGTTGAGCCTGTGGATAATCCGCCAGCTGATTGTACAACACAACATTTTTCCCCGCAAATTGGCGGGCAGAAGCCAAGGAAGAATTGGTTGGCATAAAATAAAAGCCATTGGTCTGCATAACCAGCTGTGGCTCATCAGTCAGCAACCAATTTACAAATTCTTTGGCATTCTCGCTGTTAGGACCATTTATTAATACCCCCACTCCAGTCAAGGTATAGGCTGTTCCTTCTTCAGGATAAATAACCTTCAACGGATAACCTTCTCCCACATAACGGAGGACCTCACTTTGCACTGCAATGGAAATATCTGCTTCCCCCATGCCAGTCATCCGGGCTGGCGTGGAAAGATACTTGGCATATTGCACCACCATCGGATGCAATGCCTTCATATATTCCAAGGCCTTTCGTTCTCCATACTGAGCCACCATAAACATGTAGATATTAGCGGCATTATCCGCTGCCATAAAATCCGTTATGCCCAACCGATAGTTTCGCATCTCGGCCAAATCCTCCCAAGAGGTCGGCACATGGTTTTGCTGCTCCATATAATCCCTATTAATGCAGAAAACGACTGGGTCATACCAGAGCCCTGTCCAGAAGCCCCCATTGTCCTTCAGATTATCTGCCACCGAGTCACCATATTCAGAAAGATATGGTTGAAGCCAGCCGTCACCAGCTGCCCGTCTCAACAACCTACTATCTGTAATGATCAAGTCCGCCTTACCCGGTTCCATAATTTTCTGGGCCAATTCACTCTCTGACATTGGCACAAAAGTAACCTTTATATGACTGCTTTTTATATAAGCCTCAGCCAGGCAATTGACATTTTCAGCCGGCAAAGTTGTATATACTACCACATTACCTCTTATTCGGCTGTCATCATAAATATTGTCACCACCGGTGAAATATAACGCACCAAAGATGGAGGCCACAATAAGCATAAAGGAGGTACACAACAGAATCGAATATCTTTTCATTTGCTATACACCATCAACCTATTATATGAACAAAATCCTGCAGGAACCAACCTCCCTGCAGGACTCGCAGTTTATCATAGTTTATTTATTTTGCCGCATCCATACTGGGATATCGATACCATTGGCTTTATAGAAATCCTGCTTAGGCAGTCCCACATCGCCATTTCCCTGGGCACCCTTCCCGAATACTGGAACGCGCATCCCCGAAGTTGGGGTTGACTGTGGCTGCCCCATGGATGGCATAGACATGGTACCTAATGGTCTGGAGTTAGACTGCTCAGACTCAAAATTAGTGGCTACTACAGTAACTCGTACTGTATCTCCCATGGTATTGTCCACGGATACACCCCAGATAATGTTTGCATCTGGATGAGCTTCCTCGGTAATGCTCTGGCTGGCTTCATTGAGCTCCATCATATTCAAATGGCTCTGCTCACCAACAAAGTTAATGATAACCCCCCGTGCACCGCTGACGGAAACCTCCAAAAGTGGTGAATTAACTGCCTCACGGAGAGCCTGCATAGGTGCATTATCACCAGTAGCCTCGCCAATACCCATGAGCGCTGGGCCAGCATTGTGCATTACTGCCTCAACATCAGCAAAATCAAGGTTTACATAACCGCTTTCGTTGATGAGGTCAGAAATACTCTGAACACCCTGACGGAGAATATCATCTACAGCCTTAAACGCATCAATAAAGGAAGTAGTCTTATCAATGATACTTAAAACCTTTTCATTTGGGATAGTAATAATGGTGTCAACCCGCTGACGAAGTTCAGCAATACCTGCCTCAGCACGCTTCATGCGCATGCGGCCTTCATAGGAGAACGGACGAGTAACAACACCAACAGTGAGTGCTCCAAGATTCTTGGCACACTCTGCTACCACTGGAGCTGCACCAGTACCAGTACCGCCACCCATACCAGCGGCAATAAATACCATATCGGCACCCTTCAATGCTTCCATGATTTCGTCACGGTTTTCTTCAGCTGCCTTGGCACCAATATCCGGGCGTGCACCGGCTCCCAATCCACGAGTAGCCTTCTCACCAATCTGGATACGAATAGACGCCAAAGACTCAGATAATGCCTGAGCATCTGTATTAATGGCAATAAATTCAACGCCGCTTACTCCGGCATTTACCATACAGTTAATCGCATTGCTACCGCCACCGCCGACGCCAACAACCTTAATCACAGCCTTGCTGTCAAAATCATAATCATCAAACTCTATTGGCACCAAAAAAACCTCCACACATATATTTTAAATCGCTAAATATGATTCTACTCACACATGATACATTATAGCATTTCTTATAGGTAAAATCCATAGGTAATAAAGTTTAAATTTATGACTAAAACTATTTTTTAATAATCAGATGTTGACGAATGGCACCAAGGTTGTTGAAAATTCGCAAGCCAAAAGCCAAAAGGGCCACATAGTACAAATCTATCCCTAAATGGTCGCCAACGTAAACCAAAAAAGCTGCCAAAAGGGCGTTAGTAAAAAAACCGCTTATAAAAACTCTGTCATCGAAATTCCCGTTACAGGCTGCCCTTAAACCACCAAATACCGAATCCAGACAGGCCATGAGGGCCACAGAAAAGAGGCTGGTATATCCTGCAGGTATTCCCCAAGGAACAAAAAAGCCCAGCACCATTCCCAAAAGGAGTCCAATTACTGCATAAATCATTTTGATGCCTCCTTTGTGGAAGCTGTAGCCAATTTGTATTTGCTGCTGGCCTTGTATGCTGGAATCCAAACATTATCCGATGGCTGAATATCCAGCTTGATCCCCCAAACCTTTAGAGAATCTGCCACACCACCCCGCATATTAATGGCATTAATTAGATTGTCCTTTTCACCGATAGCCTTTATTTCAAAAGGCGGTGCTGAACGGACATTATTAACGGAAATAGTAGGTCCGGCACAACGAATCTCCGAATTTGCAGTCAAACGCTGTCCATTTATGGAAATAGCCTCTGCGCCTGCCGCCCGAAGTTCATTAACCACCTTTAAAATGTCCTCATCATGAACCAAATATAGATTGGGATCATTTTCTTTTTTAGCTATTTTGCCGCTATCATCAATGGTAAGAATAATACCAGGGCCTTCCAAAGCGGTCATACCAGCGAACATCATAATATCATCATTTATTTTTTCACTTTTTTCTGCGCCGGACATACCACGTAAATCCATGAGCTCAGACTCTAGTTTTTTATTTTCTGCCTCCACTTCATGAAGTCGGGCGCTTAGCTCCTCCACTCGCTGGAAGGGTAATGTTGCTCTGATGTCTTGGGTACTACGGAACTGAACAGATAACATGAGGCCGAGAACCAGGCTGACACAGGCAATAGACAACCGTCCTTTTTCAATATGCATTTTTCTACCTCCTGGCAGTATACTAACTCTTAAGCTTTATGGAATAAGAGCCCTCGAAGCGCGCATCAACATAATCCATATGGTGTTTGCCCTGCTTAACCTCCCGATGGACGCTTTCCGTTATCTCCAATTTCTTCCCCAGGCTATTAATATCTCCCATCTTAAGCTGAACCGGGCCTTGCATGTACACCATTACATTTTCCGGATCCGTTATATTAATTTCCGACAAGCTGGTGGTAGCTTCCCAATTTAACTGATCCAGATAATCAATCACCTTTTTTACCTGCTCATTCTCTACCACATCACCAACAAATAAATCAGAAACCGTAACGCCAGTGATTATAGGTACCGGAATATTGCTGAGATCTCTATGAGCAGCCATAATTATACCGCCCTTCCCCACTTCCAAGTAGCCATAATCACATTTGAGCATGGCCAGAGGGGGACGTTCTACCACCTGGATTTCCAAAGTATCAGGGAATACCCGCTTTATCTGCGCCCGTTCCACCCGGATATCCTTAGCCATAGTCTGCATTATTTCATCTATATTCAGCTGAAACAGATTTTCTCCCATGGCTACGCCTGAAAGGCGTGTAACTTCCTCATCTGGCAAAAAGTAATTTCCCTGGACTTTAACATGCTTCAGTACAAAAACAGGTGATAAAGCATAGGCAATTGTTATCATAAAAAAACCTACTACAAATAAAATACCTGCCAAAGCCCGCTTGGGTATTATTTTTCTCTTGGGTGCATCCATATGTTCACCGTCCACCGTAATTAGTCCTCAAAACCAGCCAAATACAATATCTTCTGGCACAACTCCGGGAAATCTATTCCCGCTGCCCGAGCAGCATCAGGTACCAGAGAAGTTTCCGTCATCCCCGGTACTGTATTAACTTCAATAGCATAAGGCTTATTATTCCTAGCATTAAGCATAAAGTCTACCCGGGCAACGCCACAACAACCGCAAACAGCAAAGGCTTTCTTGGCAATAGCCTGAACCTTTTCTGTAAGCTCTTCGCCAATAGGTGCCGGAATAATATGCTGTGAGCCGCCAACCTTATACTTGTTCTCGTAATCATACCAACCGCTTGGTGTGGCGATTTCAATTATCGGCAATGCTTCCTGCTTTTCTTCATTGCCGCACACTGCTACGGTTAATTCCCGTCCCTTAATATATTTTTCCACCAAAACTTCGTTATCATATTTGAAGGCCTCAGACAAAGCATCCTCCAACTCATAAGGAGCCGTAACAATAGCCACGCCTATGCTGGAACCCTGGGATGAAGCCTTTATCACTACTGGTATGGAGAATTCCTCTAGGATTTCCTTTGCCAAATCCCGCTGCTTGTACTCATGAATATAATAGGTCCGTGCCCGAGGAGTTGGAATATCAGCCGACAAAAAGAAATGCTTGGTTGCTACCTTATCCATTGTAACAGCTGCCGATTTAAGGTTAGAACTGGTATAAGGTATTCCCAGCATATCCAAAGCTCCCTGAATAGTACCATCTTCACCAAATTTTCCATGAAGGGCATTAAATACAAAATCGGCCTTTAATTCTCTTATCTGATCAACGAAGGTTTCCGGTACCAATTCCAAACCCACGGCATCGTAATTCTTGGACTGCAACGCCTTTAAAATGGCGTTACCACTGCGACGGGACACCTCTGCTTCACTGGATGGACCGCCCATAACCACAACTATTTTTTTGCTCATTTCCTAGCTCCTAATAAATCCACTAATTCTTCGCCACATTTTACTATATCCCCTGCTCCCATGGTCATAATCAAATCCCCGGGCTGAGCGATGGACTGCAAATACTTGGCGATATCCTTTTTATCCTTGATATATACCACATCCTGGCCAGTCTGCTCAACCACTTCTTTAAGCAGCAGCTCACCATTTACCCCAGGAATTGGGTCTTCTCCAGCTGAATAAACATCAGTCAAAACCAACAAATCTGCCCCAACAAAGCAACTGCCATACTCCTTTTGCAGCAACTGCGTCC
>CACZYN010000039.1:0-10577 GCA_902785445.1 uncultured Anaerovibrio sp. | reverse complement strand
TGCGTCCGACTGTAACGATGTGGCTGGAAAGCACATACCAGCCGTTTAGGTTTCGTCTGCCGGGCTGCCTTGATGGTTGTAGCAATTTCCGTAGGATGGTGGGCGTAATCATCCACCACCCAAATGTCATTGACCTTGCCCTTGGTCTGGAACCGCCGCTTTGCTCCATTAAACATAGTAAGACCTTCTGCCATCTGTGAAACGCTTAATCCCAGCGATACACCAGTAACAATGCAAGCCATGGCATTAAGCACGTTGTGCATACCAGGAACATTAAGTTTAACCCTATCCAAATATTCTCCGTTATGGATAACATCAAAGGTTGTTTCATTGGCCGCGGTAACGATATTGGCTGCCATATAGTCTGCCTGTTGCTCTATTCCATAGGTAATTACCTTGCATTGAACATCGTTAATAATATTGCGAATATGTTCATTATCAGCACAAACCACTGCCCAGCCATCTGGACGGATCTGGTTCAAGAACTGTCTAAAAGCATTGATTATATTCTCCATGGTACCATAGTGGTCCATGTGATCATTCTCAATATTAGTTACAATGCCGATATATGGGTGATACTTTAAAAAAGTTCCGTCACTTTCATCAGCTTCAGATACAAGATAGTCGCTGCTGCCCAACTTGGCATTACTGCCCAAATAGTCTACCTCACCACCGATGATGATACTTGGCGACACACCTTCATAGTCCAAAGCCACTCCTATCATGGAAGTAGTGGTGGTCTTACCATGGGCTCCAGCCACGGCAATACCCTGGGAATTATTTATCAAAAAGGCATTTACATCCGACCGGTGTAACCGCTTAAGTCCCAGCTTTTTCGCTTCCACAACCTCAGGGTTCTCCTCACGAATAGCCGTCGAAACCACAATTGCTTCCGCTCCATGCACATTCTCGGCCTTGTGGCCAATAAAAATATTAGCCCCCAAATCCCGCAGAATCCCTGTCATAGTGGATTCTTTCATATCTGAGCCAGACACTTCATAGCCCTTCTCCACCAAAATCTTGGCCAGAGCGCTCATGCCTGCGCCACCAATACCAATAAAATGAACTTTCTTTATGCCAGTCAGCACACTAATACATCCCTTCAAAATTATTTAGTCGTTTTTTTCCGCCAGCTCCATGATAATATCCCCAATAGTATCCGCCGCCTCTGGGCGTCCGATGCTATGGCTGGCCTCGGCCATTTCCTGCAGATGCTGTTCATTGGCCAACAACTTCTCAATGGTAGAAATCAATATTTCTGAATTAAGCTCACTATTCAAAATCACCTGGGCTGCTCCAGCTTTTTCAATAGCCCGGGCATTAAACTCCTGATGATTTTCTGCTGCATAAGGATAAGGAACCAGCACCGCCGGTATTCCTCTGGCGGTCAGTTCCGCCAAACCAGTCGCTCCAGCCCTGAATACAGCCAAATCAGCTACTGCCATAGCCTGAGGCATATTATACAAATATGGGAACACCTTAATATTCCCATGCTTTTTCAGGATAACTCCCGCCTCAGCAATTCTCTTCATTATATCATCATATTCGCCCTTGCCAGTTGCATGGAGAAATTGAACCTTATCGCTGCCTGCAAAATGCTTAAGCACACCTACCATAGCCCGATTAATGGTGCGGGCTCCCCGGCTGCCGCCAGATATCAACACAGTTTTTTTGGCAGGATCCAAGCCAAAGGCACCATAGCCTGGCTGGCGTTCAATAGTTATCACTTCATCCCGGATCGGATTACCCGTAAAAGTAACCTTATCCTGAGGAAAATACTTATTGGCCTCTATGGCTCCCGTGGCTATACGGCTCACAAAATGGGATAATATTTTATTGGTTATACCTGGCACCACATTTTGTTCCTGAATAAGAGTCGGTATCCCCATAAGGCTGGCTGCCATAAGAATCGGACCACACACGTAGCCACCAGTTCCAATTACCACATCTGGTTTATAAGAGCGCACAATACCTGTCGCCTTTATAACTCCAGTAATAGCCTTAAACAGCCGCAAAATATTCACAGGACTGAAGCTGCGCTTAAAGCCCTGCAAATCCACCGTTTTAAAGGGAAATCCTTCCTTGGGAACAATATCCGCCTCCAGACCGGCACTGGTTCCCACATACAAAACATCTAAATTATCTATCCGCTTTTGCAGTGCCCTTATAATGGTAATTGCCGGATAAATATGTCCTCCGGTACCACCACCTGATACGATTATTTTCATTTAAGCAGATCCTTTACCAAACGTTTAAAGTCTCGACCGCGCTCTTCAAAGCCAGTATACATATCAAAGGAAGCGCAGGCTGGCGACAGCAGAACTGTCTGGGGAATGCCGGAAACATTATGGGCAATTTCAACAGCCTTATCCATGGAATAACCAGCCTCATGGATATGTTCAGCCGCATACCCTTGAGCAAGGGCTGCTTCCTTAAACCGGGCAGTAGCATCCCCTACCAAAATCAATTCATCCACTTTTTCCTTAACCAAATTCATAAATTCAGTCAAATCAGTATGCTTGTCATCTCCTCCGGCGATCAGGATAAGATGCCCATCAAAGCTTTCTAAGGCCTTAATAGCCGAATCAGTATTCGTTGCCTTGGAATCATTATAGTACGGTACACCATTTACTGTAGCCACAGGTTCAATACGGTGTTCCACCGGTTCAAAGGCCTTTAAGGTTTCACCAATTTTAGGGATACGCACACCACCCAGGAAAGCAGCTGCCGCTGCTGCCAAGGCATTTTCAATATTGTGGCCACCCTTTATTTTAAGTTCATCAGCCTTGCACAGCTTGCACACCTGTCCCTGCCAGCTGATAGTAAGCCAGCCATCACTAAGGAATGCACCCTCCTCCAAGGTTTCCTTGCGACTAAAGAAAAATACCTGCCCCTTGGCTCTTGCCGCCATGCCTCTGGTCTTTGGATCATCATAGTTCAACACTAAGTAATCCTCTGCCGTCTGGTTAGCAAACATTTTCTCCTTCATCTGCTGATATACTTCCAAACTGCCATGACGAACTACATGGTCTGGGGTAACATTCAAAATTACAGCTACATGAGGATTGAATTCCTGAGAAGCCTCCATCTGGTAGCTGGAAATCTCTGCCACAACACAGCTGTCTTCTCCAGCCTTTAAAGCCTCTTCGCAAAGTGGCATACCAATATTTCCACCTACCCCGGCATTCGGGTAACGAGTACGCATAAGCTGTCCCAACAAGGTAACGGTAGTGGTCTTTCCGTTGGTGCCAGTAACTGCCAAAATAGGTGATTTGGCCAACTTATAGGCTACTTCAACCTCGGAGGTAACCTTGATATTCCGCTTATAAGCCTCCTGTACCAAAGGAATGCGCACTGGAACTGCCGGAGAAAGTATTACCAGATCAACCCCATCCAACAGATCATTTTCCTGCTTGCCAAATACCAGCTTTACCCCGGCATCTCTAAGATCCTGTAAATCATATTTTAAATCTGCTTCGGCTTTAGAATCACTTAAAGTAACCTCTGCACCCATTTGTTTAGCAATTTTGGCTACAGCATTACCGCTAATACCAACACCAATTACCAAAACCTTCTTATTCATGAAATCCATATTACACATCTCCTATAAATCTTCCAGTCAAGCACCAAATACATACAGTGCCAGGCCGGCCAATCCCATCACGAATCCAACAGTCCAAAATACCCAAACTACCTTTTTCTCTGACCAGCCCTTTAACTCAAAATGATGATGAATCGGGCTCATTAAAAACACCCGCTTGCCGGTAGATTTAAAGGAAATAACCTGTATTATAACTGACAAGGCTTCACAGACAAAAATAAATCCGATTACCGCCAGTAAAATCTCTGTGTGAGTCAGTATGCCCACGGCGGCCATTACTCCACCCAAAGCCAGGGAGCCAGTATCTCCCATGAAAATCTTTGCCGGATGGTAATTGAACTTCAAAAAGCCCAGACACGCACCAATTGTAGCTGCCATAAGAATCTCCAACTCAATTTTTCCCATGGCGGCACAAATCAACATGTAGAAAAAGGCGGCAACTGCTACTGTACCCGCTGCCAAACCATCCAGGCCATCCGTCAGGTTTACGGCATTAGTGGTACCCACCATGACAAAAAACAATAAGGCGTAGAAGCCATATCCCAAATCCAGGCTACCACAGCCAGGCACCCACAAATCTGTAGGCAAGCCACCAAAAAATGCCACTAAAGCAGCCATTATTATTTGACCCAACAGCTTTTGTTTGGCTTTAAGGCCCAGATTCTGTTTTTTCACTACCTTAATATAATCATCTATAAAACCCAGAACAAAGTGGCCCAATATTACAAATAGCGCCAGCATTAACTCCAATGTCCAGTTGGCAAATACCAGCGTAGACAACACCAACCCTATAATAATCATCACACCGCCCATGGTAGGCGTACCGCTTTTGGCCTGATGACTCTGTGGCCCCTCCTCCCGGATGCTTTGGCCAAATTTCAACCGATGTAACTGGGGAATCAGCCAAGGTCCGGCTCCCAGCACCAGTATAAAAGCCAGTGCCAAAGCAAAGGCAAAATCTATTGAAATATCCAACATCATTCCGTAAAAGCCTCCATATTACAGCAATTCAATTATTTTCTCCATAGCCATGCCTCTGGAGCCCTTAAAGAGTACCGTATCCTCCGGCTGTAAAATCTCCTTAAGTTTATCTGCCGCCTCAGCATGGGTATTAACATGATATACCGCCGACATGCCGGCATTCTTAGCACCTGCCGCAATTTCCTTGCCCATAGGTCCATAGACGATTAAAGCTGTGGCATTACTCTGAGCCACCTGCTGACCCACCTTTTGATGGGCAGAAACAGACACATCACCTAATTCCAACATATCACCTAATACCGCGATACGACGTCCCTTGGTAATATCTGCCAAAGTCTTTATTGCTGCCTCCATAGACATAGGACTGGCATTATAGGCATCGTTTATGATGTTATATTCGCCTAAACGTTTCGTCTCAAACCGCATTGCTGACATCTGTAAAGCAGTTAATCCAGACTGAATTTCAGTCTGGCTAAGGCCCAAAACATAACCAGCTGTAATAGCAGCCAAGGCATTGGAAACATTATGTCGTCCCACCATTGGCAAAGTAAACTCTGCCACCTCACCGTCTTTTCCCAAACGGCACTTAAAGGTGGTTTCCGTGGTACTGCCTTCCACGGCAAAAGCCTTTACATCAGCTTCATTATCAATACCAAAGGTTATAACCTTTACTCCAGCTTTAGCCTTATCCTTCATGGCGGCAGTAAATTCATTGTCATTATTCAATATTACCGTTCCGCCAGCAGGAATAACCTCTACCAGCTCAGCCTTGGCCTTGGCAATATTTTCCATGGAACCTAACAGTTCCATGTGGGTTTCTCCCACATTGGTAACAATGCCAATAGTAGGCGCAGCGATTGGTGCCAAGGCAGCAATCTGGCCCAGGCCTCTCATACCAATTTCAACCACCGCTGCCCGATGAGTTTCATTCATGTTCAATAAGGTCAGCGGCAAACCGATTTCATTGTTAAAATTCCCCTGAGTCTTTAAAACAGGGAATTTAGCTGACAATACTGAGGCGGTAAGATCCTTGGTAGTAGTCTTGCCATTGGAGCCGGTGATCACAATCATTGGCAACTCAAAACGCATCCGCCAAAAATGCGCCAATTTTTGCAGAGCAGTCTGAGTATCAAATTCAGCCTGAATAACCGTTCCGCCAATTTCAGCACCAGATGGCTGGTATTCGTTACTTACCAATACGCCATTCGCCCCTTGTTTCACGGCATCTTCTATAAAGTTTTCCCCGTTGAACCGTTCCCCCTTCAAGGCAACAAATAATGCCCCAGGGGTTATTTTTCTGGTATCTGTAGTAACATCAGAAAAATTCTGCTGTCCTTTTTCAACTATGGTCACTTTGCCCAAAGCTTTTTCAATATCAGCTAAAGTAAATTTTGGCATAATCATTCTCCCAATTTGGCTTTTATCGCTTCCATTGCCACTTCTTTATCATCAAAATGTATGGTTTTATCCTTCAAAATCTGGTAATCCTCATGGCCCTTTCCGGCAATCACCACAATATCACCGCTCTCGGCCAATCTTATAGCACGGAAAATAGCTTCCTTCCGATCAATTATGGCTTCATGCTGCTTATCTCCACAAACTTCCTCCACACCACCAACGACCTGACTTAAAATAAAGGCCGGATCCTCAGTACGTGGATTATCAGATGTGGCAATAATCACATCGGACAACTCTGCGGCAATTCTTCCCATAATCGGACGTTTAGTGCGGTCACGATCTCCACCGCAGCCAAATACCGTAATAATGCGTTTTTCACAAATCTTACGAGCAGTATTGATAATATTTTCCAAGCCGTCTGGTGTATGGGCATAATCCACAATAACAGCAAAATCCTGTCCGCCACGGACCAATTCAAAGCGTCCTGGCACCCCGGTAAATTCCTCCAAGGCAGCCTTGATAATTGGCAACGGAACTCCTTCAGCCATAGCTGCACCAACTGCCGCCATAACATTATATACATTGAATATACCTGTAATGTTCAAATCCAAAGGCAGCACACCAAATTTATGACGAATGTCAAATTTGGCCCCGCTGGCCAGTACCTGTATATTTTCTGCCCGCAAATTGGCCTCATTATTTATGGCATAAGTCATATGACGACAATTGGCATGCTCCAGCATAAAGGCCCCAGCTTCGTCATCAATGTTTACAACAGCGGTCTTCCCATTCTTCGCTGCCGACGGATTGCTGACCATGTCAAACAGCTTGGCCTTGGCCAGCTTGTAGTTCTCCAAGGTCTTGTGATAATCCAAATGGTCCTGAGTAAGGTTGGTGAATATCACCGTATCAAATTCCACCCCAGCTACCCGTTGCTGGTCCAGGGCATGGGAAGAAACCTCCATCACCACATAATCCATGTTCTTTTCCAACATGATAGCCATAGTATGCTGAAGTTCAACCACATCCGGAGTCGTATTATGTATTGGAAGGACCTCGTCCTCAATCATTATCTGTATTGTACCGATAAGCCCCACACGAAAGCCCATTTTTCTGAGCATAGCCCGTATCATGTAACTGATAGAAGTCTTACCATTTGTTCCGGTAATACCGATTACCCGCATTTTCTGGGCCGGATAGTCGTGAAAGAATGGTACAACCGTCTTCAGCGCCGACTGTAAGTCAGGTACCAAAAGTACATCCATACCTGCTGGCATAGGAGCGTCCTCATTATCGGTAATGATGGCCACGGCCCCCTTTTCTTTGGCCTGGGGAATAAAGTTATGGCCATCCACGTGCGCCCCTACAATGCAGGCAAACAAAGTTCCCTCTGTTACCTTGCGGGAATCATGCTCTATATCCTTTATAACTGTGTCTTTATTTCCAATGACCTCAGCACCCTCAATAAGCTCTGCCAAGGCTCCTAATGTTTTTCCCATCATATCCTCCTGCAAAATGTCATAATTCAACTAAAATATTATACCCCTCAATAGGAAATTTTAAAAGAGCAATTTATGCAAAATTAAAAGAGATGCAAAAGTCTTTACTTTCACATCTCCTTTAATTTTTCTTCTGGTCCCCGGCGAAGTAGGTTTCCTGTGGAACAGTCATCCCCAACTGCTTCACGGCAATTTCCTTGATACGCACATGGGATTTCAGTTTTGCGTTTTCTACTCGAAGATCTTCATTGCTCTTTTCAATCATTCTGGCCTGGCTTTGAATATGTCCCAGTTCATAAACCTCACTTGCCAATATACTGCTTATCAGCAGGACAGCTCCGCATAAAACAGTAGCCGTCAAAAATATTATAAGTGCTTGCCGTCGGATAGGATTCTTTTGTGCATTGCGCCTAACTATCTTACGGCGTATTATTTTTTGTTCTTCCTGGGGTAGAGCTTCGAAATACTCTTCTTCACTAAGTTGCCTCGCAAGCACAAATCTTTCCTCCTTTCTGTGCTTGACCTACAGTGATAATCCACCAGTCAATCTAATTTTTCGGCAATCCTGAGCTTTGCACTCTTGGCACGGGAGTTTGACTCCAATTCTTCTACTGAAGCCGCTGTCCCCTTTACCAAAAGCTTGATTTCCGGCTTATGGTTGCACATGCAAATCGGCAGAGATGGTGGGCAAATACACCCACTGGCCATTTCCTTTAAAACATTTTTGGCAATTCGGTCTTCTAAGGAATGAAATGTTATAATTGCTATCCGACCGCCTGGTTTCAAATGTTTTACCGCCGTTTTGAAGGCATCTTCCAAGATACCCAGCTCATTATTTACCTCGATCCGTATTGCCTGAAAAATGCGCTTGGCAGGATGTCCCCCCTTGGCATTTCGCACAGCAGCCGGGATCGCTTTTTTTATAATATCTACCAATTCGCCCGTTGTTTTGATTGGGGAAGTCTGCCTGGCTTCCACTATAAACTGGGCTATACGCTTATACCAGCGTTCCTCACCGTATTCTTTAAAGATTCGGCAAAGTTCATTAAGCTCATAGTCGTTTATTATATCATATGCAGAAAAATTTTTCTGCTGATTCATTCGCATATCCAACGGAGCATCCTGCATATAGGAAAATCCCCGTTCTGCAGTGTCCAACTGATGAGAGGACACTCCCAAATCGAAGAGCACTCCATCCACCTGGTCAACCCCCTGATCAGCAAGGATATTTTCCAAATTAGAAAAATTATCCTTTACTATATCAACCCGGCATTGACAATCAGAAAGGCGTCTCTTCGCTGCTTCGATAGCGGAATCATCCTGATCGATCCCAATTAACCTGCCATCAGAATTCAACCGATCTGTAATCATTTTTGAATGGCCTGCACCACCAAGCGTACAGTCAACATAAGTCCCTGATAAATCAGTAATCAACCCATCCACTGTTTCCTTTGGCATTACGCTTATATGATGAAAATCCACACTCATTTATAGCCTCATATTCCCAAATCAGCCAGTGTCTCTGCGATAGCCGAAACAGCTGGATTGATTTCATCATTATACTTGAGCCACTCTTCCTTACTCCATACTTCAATGCGGGTAGAAACGCCAATGAGTACTACATCTTTTTGTAGTGAAGCGTGCTGACGAAGAGTTGCCGGAATGAGGAATCTACCCTGTTTGTCAAGCTCTACCTGACGGGCTCCTGCAAAGAAGAAGCGAACAAAGGCCCTGGCTTCTGTTTTTGCCAAAGGTAACTGACGAAGCTTTTCTGAAAGCTGTTCCCATTCAGACTGAGCATATATGAACAAGCAGCCATCCAAACCCTTGGTAACAATGAAGGTATCACCCAATTCGGTACGAAAATCAGCCGGTAAAATTACCCGGCCCTTTGCATCTATGGAATGCATATATTCGCCCATTAACACCTTTCATCACCACCTCGTGAGAATATTCTACCACAATCCCCCACTTTTTTCCACTTTTTATGAAAATTTTATGAATTTTCTTTCCAAATAAAATAAAAATAGCCATAACACCAGGTGTTACAGCTATTTCAGCATTTCCCAAAATATTTTATTTTTTTACCCAACCATCTTTGTTCATCAGTGGCAAATATTGTATCCGCTCCAAAAAATCCTTATTGGTATCTTCCGTGTGGAATATTGGCACTCGCTCCAAGGCAAACACATTACTGTTGCGGTTCACCGCATCATATTTTATGGTAAAGGCCGCCTTGTACCCGGCATCCTTTGCCAGCTGAGCTATATGCAAATTATAGGTACCAGTTGGATATGCCACAAACTTGGAATCCTTGCCCAATTTTTCCTTCAATGTTTCCTTTGACTTGGTTAATTCCTCCACTATCTGGGCATCACTGGCTTCAGTCATGGATTTATGCGTCGCCGTATGTGACTCAATAGAAAAGCCATTGGCTTCCAGTTCCTTGGCCTGCTCCCAGGTCATGTAATTCGGATACTTATCCAAATAGGATGTAACTACAAAAATGGTACCCACGAAACCATACTTTTGCATAATTGGATAAGCATTATTATAATTATCCGCGTAGCCATCATCAAATGTAATAAGCACTGGATTGTCCGGTAAACCAGCCCCGGTTGTGACAAAATCATAGAGCTGATCCGGCGTGATGGAATTATATCCATGTTTTTTTAACCACTGCATATGTTTTTCAAAATCTTCGGGCCTAACCGACAGAGAATGGAAAACAGTATCCACCTTATGATAATTTATCACCATTACAGCCCGGCAATCGGAGCTACTGTCTGCAGGCTGAACAGCTTCCGGCTTCTTGCCTTTGCCCATGGAAATAATAGCTACCAGTAAAATCAGCAGACCTGCTATTATTATATATATCTTATATTTTCTTGCTATCTCCTTAAGAGTTGCCATTTTTTCCTCCAAGATGAATTTCATGACTGTTATATTATAACGCAGTTGTTCAAATTTTTCCTTAAAAAAAGAAAAATATTCCTCTTAGCGTTTTCCTAAAGGACTAGTTTCACGTCGCAACGAGGAGAAAGATATTCCTACTCATCGAATTTAAAATATGAATTATCTTTCTACGAGTTATACAT
>CACZYN010000038.1:454-11355 GCA_902785445.1 uncultured Anaerovibrio sp. | reverse complement strand
TGCAATTCTACTCCATCATATCCGGCTTTTTTACAACGTACTGCAGCGGCAACAAATTTTTCCTGTACCCGTTTTATATCCTCTAAAGTCATTTCCCGAGGAAGAGGGCGTCCTTCCGCAATAGGTATTGCACTGGGAGCGAGGTTTTGTCGGCCGGTAAGGTTTGGATTTGAAGTAGCTCCACCGTGGTGCAGCTGAGCAATTATTTTGCAATCATAAAGATGTACCGCATCTACCAGCTCCTCCATGGCAGAAATGTGATAATCCTGAGAAATGCGTAAATTATGGATGGATGGAATACTATCCACATCATCAACACCAGTATATTCATGGATAATCATGGCAATACCGCCCTTGGCCCGTTCCTGATAATATTTTATCTGTCGCTGGGTTACTAAACCATCTTTATCAGCCAAATCTGTGGCCATTGGCATCATAATACCACGATTTTTTAAAACTAATGGACCAATGCGGCCCTGAGAAAATAACCTTGGATATGGCATAACAATCTTCCTCTCAGTATATCCACTAACAATTTCCCCGCAAAATTTCATTATCGATATTTTTAAGCAATTTGCGATCAATGTTTTTGAGACCCTTTATCAGCTGGTCAATATCTTCTTTACTGTTAAACATTCCCAAGCTAATTCTGATGGTACCATCAAATTCCTTATTTTTTAAATGATTATGAATCAGGCCAGCACAGTGATGGCCCGCCCGAACTGCAATATCATATTTATAATCCAAAATGGCAGCTACCTCGTTGGCCCGAAAACCGGGTAGATTAATGGATATAACACCTGCCTGCTTTTCCCCGTCGCCTGGGGCTCGATAAATGATCAGTCCTGGAATATTTTCCAGCTGTTGGAGTAAATATTCCGTTAATTCCCGTTCATATTCCCATGTATTTATCCGCTTAAGCCAGGTTAAAGATGCCTCCAAACCAGCTATGGCTACACTGTCCATGCTGGCGCTTTCCAGTTTGGCAGGCATATAGCGGGGCATTTCAGGGTTTTCCGCTTGAATACCATTACCACCCACTATAAATTCTTCCAAGTCCATACCGTTTTTCAGGTACATGCCGGCAATGCCAAAAGGTGCATACAGGGTCTTATGGCCTGCAAAGGTTATGATATCAGCCTTGGTTTGGGCAAAACGTATTTTCAGCAGTCCAATGGCTTGGGCACCATCCAATAGAGTAACTGCATCATATTCCTTGGCTAATAAAAAGATTTCCCTGGCCGGAAGTACATAGCCGGTAACATTGCTGATGGCTGAGACACAAACCAGCTTCGGTGGCTCCTGTTGGAACATTTTGGCAGTTTGGTCCAAATCAATGGATAAATCTTTCTTTAGTGGCAGCTCCACCACTTTTATTCCCTGGCGTTTTCTTAGCAAGTGCAGGGGGCGCAATACAGCATTATGCTCATAAGGAGATACATAAACCACATCCCCTGGCTGATATTCCAGGCCATTAAGCACCATATTAAGAGCAACAGTCACCGAAGGAGTAAAGGCAACTTCGGCCTGCTCCCGGGCATCAATCAGACTAAGAAGCAAATCCTTTACACGCTTGATCATGGCCGTGGCTTCTCTGGCTGCTTTATAAGCTCCCCGTCCGGCATTGACACCTTGGGTTCTGGCAAACTCATCTATTCTTTCATAAACAACTTCCGGTTTCGGAAAGGTTGTGGCTCCATTATCAAGATAAATCATAGCAATTCTCCTGTCATATATAAATATACTGACATAATGAAATAATGCCTTGTTCATCATGCCAGTATAATTATACTTAACTATAATATATATACCATTTACCTAGTTGTCAACTATGTTTATGATTTTATTCCTCTGTCATCTCATTTATACTTTCAACATCTTTGAGCTTGCGCATCATTACGTTAGCCCGGGTGTTCACCAAGGCTTCAAATTTATTGGTTACCTGTCCCAACTGCTTTTGCAGCTTTTCAATGGCCTCGTTGTAGACCACAAACTCACTTTTGACTTCACCCAGGGTTTTCCAGACTTCATTGGAGCGCTTTTGGATAGCCAGGGTTCTGAAGCCCATTTGTAAGCTGTTTAACAGAGCGGCCATGGTACTTGGACCAGCAATATTTACCTTGTATTTATGCTGGAGACGTTCTACCATGCCATTATCCACCGCCTGGGCATATAAACCTTCAATTGGCAGGAAAAGTATGGCAAAGCTGGTGGTATATGGCGGAGAAAGATATTTAGTGGAAATATCCTTGGCCTCACTGTCCAACCGGTTTTCCAATTCTTTTTTGGCTTGTTCAATGATAGTTTTATCGCCGGTAGCCTGGGCATCCAGCAGATGATTATAGGAATCCATCGGGAATTTGGCATCAATAGGCAGATATACCGTATCCCCCTCCATGCCCGGCAGTTTAATGGCAAATTCTACCCGCTTGTTGCTGCCTGGTACGGTCTCCACATTTTCCGCATACTGCTCGGAGGTAAGAATTTCCGTCAGGATATTTTTCAGCTGATACTCTCCCAAAACACCTCGGGTTTTTACCCCGGACAATACCTGTTTCAGACTGCCCACATCGGAGGCCAGGGCTTGCATTTCACCCAGGCCCTTATATACCTGCTCCAACTGACTGCTGACGGTTTTAAAGGAAGCTGTGATACGTTTTTCCAGGGCCGTTTGCAGCTGTTCATCTACAACACCTTTTATTTCCTTTAAGTTCTTTTCCAGCTCCTGACGCACTGCCGCCAGTCCCTTTTCATTTTCCGTCCGCAGATCTACGATGCCTTTATTCATTATATCCTTGATTTCGCCAATACCGCGGTTATTGGCGGCATCCATCTGGGAAATATTGCGGCAAATATCCTCTTTGGTCATTTGCTGGCTGTCCCCCAAGGCCTTCTGCATATTCCACAGTACCTGTTCCGAGCGGGAATTATCCGGCTTTTTCATCATTAAGGCTATCAATAAACCGATGGTTATTAATAATAATACTATGACAAGATAAATTGGTTCCATGTGTTCCTCCGTCAGCTCAATCTTTTAATTGTTTCCCATATAAGTTTTACTTGAGGAGCAACTGTCCATAACTCCAGTTTTTCCTCCGGGCTGTGAATATCTATCGTTGTAACACCAATGGAAACAATATCCAGGTTCGGATTTTTGGCTAAATGCCAGCCACACTCCAAACCGGCGTGTATAGTCTCTACCTTCATTGGCTGTCCGTTTTGTTCTTCAAAAACTTTTTGCATTATATCCGCTAATTTGCTGTCCTTGCGTTCCTTCCAGCCTGGGGATTTGGTTCCTATAACCGCCGTAAATCCGGTCAGTTCGGCCAGAATATCAGCCTGAAGAATAAATTCTTCCAGCTTGCTGTCATTTGATGAACGAGGGAAATACATTACGTTGAGAACATTATTATCCATTAAGGATATCTTACCCAGATTGGCAGAAGTTTCCACCAGGGAAGGAATCACCATGGACATGGAATATACACCGCTGTGTAACATTACAATGAGATTAATAAGGCTGTCCCGATCCTGCTCACTCATAACCTGTTTCGGCATAGCTGCCTCTGTGAGCTCAAACTCAATGCCCCCATCACACATACCATATTTGTCCATGTATTGAGCCTTTTCTGCCTGGATAATATCCCAAATGTTTTCCTTGTCCACCAGAGCGGTGATAATTACTTCACCTTCGGCGGGGATGGAATTTCTGGCCTTGCCACCTGTAAACGAGGCCAGTTCATAGCTGATACCAGCTTCATCAATTGCTCGAAGCAGTAGTCCCATGCATCGTATTGCATTGGCCCGGCCTGTGTTAATTTCCATACCGGAATGGCCACCCTTTAAGCCTTTCAGGGAAATTTTGTAGGCACGACTTCCTTGTGGGGCAGCAAAGGTAAGCTGCCGATTGAAATCAATATTTACGCTGCCAGCACTTCCCAAGGTTAGCTCATCATAGTTTTCCGAATCACAATTTATGAAGTATTGTACATCAGACAAATATTTGGCATCTAAATTCATCGCCCCGGTCATCCCCTGCTCTTCGTCAACAGTAATGATGGCCCGGAGTGGTCCGTGCACTTGCAGATTCTTCATTATGAAAAGAATTTCGGCAATACCTATTCCATCATCTGCTCCCAGGCTGGTACCATCTGCCGTTAAATACTTGTCATTACGGATAAGTTTAATAGGATCCTTTAGCGGGTCATATTTTTTACCAGGTTCAGCAACACATACCATGTCCATATGGGCCTGTAACGCAATAATTGGCATGTTTTCTTTACCAGAAGTTGCAGGTAAATCGGCTATAACATTATTTACTTCGTCCTGATGAACAGTGCAGCCTATGTTTTCAAATGCAGTAACCAGATAATCACTTACGGCCTGTTCATGACCAGACTGCCGGGGAATTGCTGCCAACTTACCAAATTCATTTACGACTTCATCAATTATTTTTTCATCTGAATAATCAATCATAATAACAATCTCCTTTTTCAAACTGTCTATTGTATTATAACGCAATCGTTCAAATTTTTCTTTTTATAAAAGAAAAATATTCTTATCAGCGTTTCATCGAGGTACAAGCATTTCTCGATATAACGCAATCGTTCAAATTTTTCTTTTTATAAAAGAAAAATATTCTTATTAGCGTTTCATCGAGGTATAAGCATTTCTCGATATAACGCAATTATTCAAATTTTTCTTCAGAAACAGGACTATTGACCCTGTTTATTACTTACATTTTTATAGATTTAATATATAATATAGATAAAATAAGTTTACTGTAGTAACAATTTTAGTTTCTTAAATATAGTCCATATCTTAATGAGGTATGTCTTATGAAGTATTCGTTATTTACTAATATTCATAGACGATTTACAAAGCTTTGCCGACCGTTATGGTTTGCGATGTGCTTTTTTGCTGTGGCAATTTTGTCCTTTTTTCTGATTGATTCTATACAGCAGACACCAATTGACAACAATACGGTTGTAGCTTCTCCCAACTATAAGTATGGAAAAATGACAAAGTCGGTTCGGGTGGGCTACGTTTATAGTCCCAATTTTATGGAAGGCATGAATGATGAGATTTTAAAGACTGGATTGGCTTATGATTATCTTCAACGGGTATCTTATTATACCAACTGGGATTATGTATATGTTTATGGTGATTGGAATACAATCCTGCAGATGCTGTATAACGGCGAAGTTGATTTGATGGCGGGAGTTTCCAAAACTCCTGAGCGGATGCAAAACATTCTGTTCCCTGATTACGCTATGGGCTCAGAAAATTATTATATTTTTGCTTTTGATGATCATCCTATTGCCGGTAAAGGTATGTTAGGACTGAATGGTCATAGGGTTAGTGTTAATAAAAATACCATAATGGAAGATATGTTACGGACCTGGAATATTGAGGGAGACCATCAACTTACCATCGTTACTTATACTGGTAATGAAAGTCGCTTCGCGGATTTCTTATCCCGGAAAATCGATGCAACTGTCGACACTGATAACTCCGTACGGTCTGATCAACATATGGTTCCTGTGGCTAAAATAGGTCAGTCAGATTATTATTTAGCGGTCAACAAGAAACGTCCAGACTTGGTAGAGGACCTCAATCTGGCTTTAGGTAAGATTAATTCTACTAATTCCTATTTTACCAAGCAATTATCGGATAAATATTTTACTCAATTATCAGTAAGTGCTGTATTGCAAACGGATGAAATGGCCTGGCTCAGTGAGCATCCTGTTGTAGTAGTGGGGTATTTGGATAATTATCTTCCGTTCTCTGATACGGATGCAAATGGCCAGGTGACAGGTATCATAACGGATATCATGGACGAGATCGTGAAGCAGCTATATCTAAACGATAAAGTGCGCTTTTCCTACGTTCCGTATAAAACCTATGAATCTTTAATAGCAGCCCTGCAGACTAAAACTATAGATGTGGCATTTCCAATAAACAATGATGTGGCCAGAGCTGAGCGAAGTGATATCTTTTTGTCCAGTGAGGTTATATCCGCTCCTATGTACTTAGTATATAATGATTCATTTTCTGATCTGCAACTAAAAAAGATGGGTGCGGTTAAGGGTAATTCTGTGGGTGATTTGTATATTCACTCCCATTTCCCGGATGCAAAAATAGTTTATTATAACAAAATAGAAGATTTATTGGATGCCGTCAAAAACGATGAGGTTGATGCATGTATCCTGAATCAATTCCGCAAGGATGGTTATCTAATGCATGCTGAATACAGCGAACTTAGTGCAGCCAGTCTAAAGGAGTACAGTAGTCGTAGTTTCGCTGTAAAACGAGGCAATAACGAATTGCTGTCCATATTAAATCGGGGTATAACCAATTTACCGGCGGATTTCGCCTTTACCTCCACCTATACCTACACTGGCAAAATGTTCAATATGACCTTCAGGGATTATATTATGCAGCATATGATAATGTCCATTATTATCACAAGTATTATTTTTGCCATAATCAGTGGCCTCTTGGCATATATCTATCTTATCCATCGAAACAAAAAACGGATGGAATATATTGCCCATCGGGATGGTCTTACGGGATTGTTTAATCGTCGCAGCTTCAATGAGGATTGGGATGATATTGGTAATGAGGAATCCAGCAAAGAGCTTTTGGTTATCGCTATGGACTTAAATGGCTTAAAGAAGGCCAATGACAGTATCGGACATGAAGCTGGGGATGAACTTATTATTGGTGCAGCACAATGTATGAATACAATTTTAGCTCCTCATGGCAAGGTATATCGAGTCGGTGGCGATGAATTTATGGCTATGTTGGATTCAGATAGTAGTGAGTGGCCTGACATCATGCAGCGCTTAAAGGATTCCTTTAATTCCTGGACCGGTGAATTAGTTGAAAATTTATCCGTATCCATTGGTACTGCAGATAATCTAACAAACAAAGCCATCACCATTAATGATATGATAAAACTGGCAGATCAAGAAATGTACAATGATAAGGCTGAGTATTATAAACGGTCCGGTCTTGATCGCAGAAAACACTAACTTAGTTATATTATTACACACTAAAAGGCAGTAACGTAGCAACCTCTAAGGGATGTGCTGACATTACTGCCTTTTTTATTTATTATGCCTCATTAGACTGTTTAATATAAGCTTCCAAAGTTTTATGGGCTTTCCCGGAGTCGATCATCTCCGCTGCCAAATCGATACCTGCCTGCATTGTTGGAGCTTTTTGAGCTACGTATAATGCCAAACCGGCATTCATTAATACAGCATTACGCTTGGTGCCTTGTATTTTGCCTGAAAGGATACCCTTAGTAATATCCGCATTTTCTTCAGCGGTACCCCCTACCAGCTCATCCTTGGTGCCTCGTACCAGTCCGAAATCCTCCGGGCAAATTTGAGTGGTACGATAATAACCGTTCTTCAGTTCACAGACAGTAGTTGGCGCACTTGGTGATACCTCATCAAGGCGATCCTTGCCATGAACTACTACGGCATTGCTTACGCCTAACTTGTCCAAAACCTTGGCCACAGGCTCTACCAGATACTCATCATAAACCCCCAACAGGAAAAAATCCGGATTGGCAGGATTTGTCAGTGGGCCAAGAATGTTAAATACCGTTCTAAAGCCCAGCTCTTTGCGGATTGGACCAACATATTTCATGGAACTGTGATATTTCTGGGCAAAGAGGAAACACATACCGCAACCATTAAGCATTTCCAGAGCCTTTTCCGGACTCTGCTGAATATTTACTCCTAAAGCTTCCTGTACATCTGCTGTACCGGATTTGGAGGACGCAGCACGATTACCATGCTTGGCCACCTTAACCCCTGCTGCAGCTATTACAAAAGCCGAGGTGGTAGAGATATTAAAAGTATTGGAACGGTCGCCACCAGTACCTACAATTTCCAAAACCTTTAACCCAGGATGTGGAACCGGTGTAGCCAGCTCTCGCATGGCAGCTGCACAGCCTGAAATTTCTGCTATGGTTTCTGCCCGTGTACTCTTAGTGGATAGAGCTGCCAAAAATGCGGCATTTTGGGTTTGTGAGGTCTCCCCCTTCATAATTTCATTCATGACGGTGTAAGCTTCGTCATAGGTCAAATCTTCTTTTCTTACGATTTTTTCAATTGCTTCCCTAATCATTTGTTTTGCTCCTTTCAACTTACCAACTTTCCCGCAGCCTGACCGAAGTGTGAACAAATAAAAACGCCCTCAATGATATAACTATCATCAAGGGCGAGAATTAACCATTCCCGTGGTGCCACCTAGATTTGCGACTTCACACACTCAGCAGGATACCAACATATCCCCGGCAACTAACGTATGCCAGCACGTCATGAGATACTCTGCAACCTAAGTCGCATTTCATCATGCCCTCTGTGGTCCATTTACAAATCAGCGTTCTATCCGGCTCCCAGCTACCCGGACTCTCTGTGAGTGCCCCTTTTGCTTGATCTCCACATCATAGGTTTGTTCAATATTAAATTTGAACCTGTTTGTATTAAACAGCAAACTAAACTATTTGTCAAGAAAAATGTTAATTTTGTATTGTAGTAGTATCCAAAGTACAGTCACAATGTTCTTCTATGGCGCACATGGAAAAGTATTTCTCCTCCAGGGGGATCCAGCGAGCTTCAAAGATTTTGGCCCCCAGGGGACCATTTCGCCGAAGAATTCTCTTCATCTGTTCTTCAGGGGAAACAGTCATGAATATGCGGTAATCGTACATACTCATCAAGGCAGGATGACAACTGTAGGAGCCTTCCACAATACACAGCTTTCCTGGTTTTACCTGTATTTTTTCTTCCAAAGACTGAGTTTGGCAGTTAAAGCGCTGATAGGAGACTTCTTCAGCTCCTGCTAGTAACGGTTTCAATATTTCAGCCCCAAAACGTTCATGATCCACATTTTCGCCGGGAATATCCAAACGCTGGGCTGTTCGCTGCTCTGGCCGCAAGAAATAATCATCCATGCGAAATACCATCGCACCTGTTTTTTCCTGCAGATAATTTGCCAAGGTGGTTTTACCAGCCCCACAGCGCCCATCTATGGCCACAATTGTCCGTTTATTGGCTTGTTGGGTAACAAGCTTGGAAATGTGATCAATTAGCTTATTATAGATACTAGAGCTTTCCATGCTTAATTACTGGCCACAGTCTGTTCAATGGATACGTATTTGAGCATAATATGACCGCTCATTTTATTGGTGGCCAAAGGAACATTATGTACATCACACAGTCTCAGCAGAGCGTTGATATCTGGCTCATGAGGCTGGGAGGTCAATGGGTCACGCAGGAATATTACATAATCTACTTCCCCCATGGCTACCTTCGCACCAATCTGCTGGTCACCGCCCAATGGACCGGACATAACAGTTTCTACCTCAATACCGAATTTGTCCTTTATTTTGGTTCCGGTGGTATTGGTGGCAATAAGATGGCAGCCCTGCAACAAATCAATATGCTGCTCCACAAATTCCAGCATTTCTTCCTTCTTCTTATCATGGGCAATCAAAGCAATAGTCTGCATGTAAATCATCTCCTTTTCTTTTCTGTAATTATATAACCTTAATATGAAAAAAACCAGCAAATAACTAATCGAAGGCACAAAAAAGAGGCTGCTCCAGGATGGAAATCCATCCAAGAAGAACAGCCTCTAATTTTAAACATTAAAAGTCGATACGATAAAGCTTTTTAGCCCGGTCATCATAAACAATGACATCGTTGCCTTTGACGGTCCAAAGGGCGAATGGCCGCATCTCAATTTTAACATCGCCTAAAATCTTGCCATTGCGCCGATCAAATACCCGGAATTCACCCTTGGAGCCGGAATGAATTACATAGTTTTCGGTAACGGCCCAGCCACGTGGCAGTTCACTTAAGCCATCATACTGGCGCAGTTCCTTACCAGTATTTTTATCAAAGGCAACCAGTACATGGGTGTCCTTCTCGTCCTTTCTGGTAACCCGACGGATATAAATTTCATCCTTGGATACGCAAACTGGACCCAGTCCGGCATTTTCGTAACCTGGCAGTGCCTGCATATCCTTGAGAACCACATTTGCATCCTTTAGTTCGCCATTATCCAGCTTGGCGACGGTTAAGTCATCTCCATACATGTAATAGAAATTATCACTGTCTGGATCACCTATAAGTCTGGACCACCATTTGCCGCCTTCCTTGATGTCTTTGCCATCATAAATCATCAGCTTATCTTTTTTGGTCACCTCACGGCTGCTCTGCCATATAACAAGCTTACCGTTTGTTGCAAGTTCAGCGATATCACCGCTCTGTCCCATATCAGTCAAGTCTGAAATGGTTTCATGTTTAACAGTGACCCTGCGCAAATGCTGATGTTTGTCCGCTTCATTGGCACTATCCGTATGGAAGAAGATAGCATCTCCGCATGTTACAATCTTTCCGGTACGAATATACTTAGATAAATCAACACCAGTCAACTCGTAGACCTTAGCCTCGGTTTCACCAAACTTGAAGGTCATTGTTGGTGTTGTAGAAACTGGCTCCCGAGCCGGAACCTCGATTTTTGGTGGATCATTTTGCGCACCTTTATCCTTGCTTCCCCCACAACCTGCAAGTAAGGCCACAGAAACGATACCAGTCAACAAACCCACTGCTAAACGTTTTGCCAAGCTACCATTTTGCATTAAAAAATCCTCCTCTTATTTTGTTGTATTATTTCCCTTGCGGGATTATGACCGATCACACCTATTCCACTTTATTAGTTAATAAAATTTTACAACATTACATAAAAAATTGTAAAGAAAGTTCTGAAAAAATAAAAGAATGGTGCCTGCAATGCAGACACCAAAATAAAGCCTATTACCAATTTTTCTTATACTTGCTGTAGTCCCAATCATTTTCATCAGGGTTTTCATCCTC
>CACZYN010000038.1:0-443 GCA_902785445.1 uncultured Anaerovibrio sp. | reverse complement strand
AAAAATCCCCAACACATCCTGCCGGTCCTTGTCAAAAGGATCAGCATCCTGCCAGCCTTCTTCTTCAGAGCCATCATAATAGTCATTCCACAAGTGAGTTCTTTCCAGCCTCATGACAAAGCACCTCCTGAAAGTTACAACTCTGCATAAACAAACGACCCTGTTTTCACCTAAATTTTACACCACTAACTAAATACATGTAAAGAGAGTAAATTAAAGAAAATCGCTCCTGAGATTTAACTTATTAAATCTTTCTTCATTGCCGTTGCTTTGAAGCTCATTTCAATGAGTACTTCCAGCATTTTTTCGTTAGCTTTTCTTAAATCCAAACTGAGCAAAATTCCATGCGACACTTTCATTTCTTCCGCCTTCAGTTTTATTTACAGCCGCAACAACTTTATTCCAGTAAGTACGCAATTCCTGAATAAATTCTTCGTCCTCTC
>CACZYN010000037.1 GCA_902785445.1 uncultured Anaerovibrio sp. | reverse complement strand
AAATGAAAAATAATATTAAAGCAGGTTTTCCAATTAAATTAATTAATATTAATACTTGTATATTAAAAGAAAAAATATTAATTATATTATTATTGATGATAAAAGGATTGTTGATAAACATGAATTTCTAGATAATAAATATGGTATGTATGCCATCACACCAAAGGAATACGATGTAGATACCGATGGGGATGGAAAGTTTGATGACGTGGCAGTGGCCAGCAATCAGATAATTAAGACCTATTTAAAGGGTGAATACGGCGGACACTTTGAGATTTCCTTAATGGATAATCCAAGTCTTAGCCAGGAGGGGATTGCCATTTACAATGTTGGACTTACAACCTTCCAGCAGTGGCCAACCTCTAAGTATCAGGAGTTCCTGGAGGCTTCCAAGCTGCCAAAGAAGAAAAAGAAATAATAGTAAGATAGCAATTTAAAAGGCATATACCAGTTGAAAAACTGGTATATGCCTTTTTCTTGGCTTAATAAATACAGATTCTGGAACCGTTGGATACGGTCTGCAAAACCTTGATCATATTTTCTTCAGCGATGGCAACACAACCCATGGTATAAGGATAACTGCCAAAGCAGTGCAGCAAGATAGCCGATCCCTTACCATATTCATTTTGTGGGTTGTAACCTATATAGAGAGTATAGTTGTACTGCGGAACATATTTTATAAGATGTTCACTGTTGCTGCCACAGTGGTGATCTATATAGGCTGTATCAATAATCTGATTGTAGTATTCCGGGTCACCACATACATACATGGTGTCAGTAATAACCGTATATGTCATGATAGAACCTGGGTCAGGATTTATACCCATGGCATGAGTGAGAGAAAAATCTCCTCGAGGCGTTTTTCTGTCCCCCTCTTTGGTTTTATCCAAACCATTTTGTCCAATATAGGCCGGGCATTCCATAATCAGGTGCCATTGATTGTACTTGTTTTTTTCTAACAAATACAGTGTAGCTTCCGAAATGCTCGATTCTGACTGGCGAACCAGGACAAGCTGGTGGACGGAATCATCGTATTTGTATTGTTCCAAATATACATTACCGTTACCCACGTTTAGAGGTTCCTCTGCAGGTACAGCTTCTTGGGGGGCGGTTGCACTTTGAACACTCTCGTTGGATTGGGGTTGTTGAGCATGGGTATCCGATATTGTATTGCCAAAGCAGAATAATCCACCGACAATCACCAGCATAACGGCTACAGTGATGGCTATTATTTGTTTGTTTATCATTGAGTATCCACCTTGTATTATTTGTAAATTAGAAGAATTTAACCTCGGCAATGCAGGTATCAGAATATTTATTGCCATAGTACACATTAGTAACTATAAGTTTGATATTGCTGACTTCCATTGGCTTACTGAAGGTTACGGACTGCATGCCCATGCTATCATTCAGATGGACATTTTCGATGCTTCCATCTGAGCCATGGAGCTGAATTTCTGAAGGACGGGCATTTTTATAGAATAAATCTGTACGCTTTTGATGTCCGGTCCATATCTGCATTCCGGATACCTTTTTGGTGCCATTGAAATTATACATCAGGTAAGAATTAAGACCGACATTATTTGGAATGCCCTCGGCCCAGCAGGTGGCTGTATTGCCGTCTATGGTGAGATTACCAGCATGTACATAACCGTTTTCATTGTCCTCCGAGGAGGCTGTTACTGAAGAAATATCACTCATTTGAATCGGTGTAATCGGTGTTGTGGCCGAGCTATTTCCCACTACCTGAGATGGGGCTGAGCCTGTAGGGGCAGGTGTAGCTGCTTTTTGGTCAGAACTGCTGTTGAAGACGAAAAAGAAGAAAATGCCTGCTACTACTATTACTAAGCCTACAATAACAGCAATAAGTATGGCGTTATTGTTGCCAGATGGTGCTTGAGGTGGGTATTGTGGCTGTGCATAAGGTGGCTTTTGCATAGGCTGCTGGATTGGTGCAGACTGCATAACCTGATTTGGCATAGCAGCTGCCTGAGGCATTGGCTTACCACATTTACCACAAAATCTTCCGGAATTTTCATTTCCACAGGAACAAATCCATTTATCCATAATAATCCCTCCAACGATAATTGCCCCATGCTGACGGGGCTAAGACTTCTTCCTCTTAAGCGGGAGATAAGCGCCCGTAAGCTCTGGATTTATTCGACTAAATTTAGTGAGAGTCTAACGCTCCCCGCTGAATAAGTCTCATTTTAGTAACATCTTATTTTATCAATTAATTGTTAAATAAGTCAATTTATTCAGCCTATTGATTGGAGTAATATTTTCTTTAATTGGGTGCCAGTCAAAACGGCATTGGGCTGGTTGGGAACGGCCTGCAAAAGGCAGACCTGTTACCTATTGTCTTGCAAGAATGTGAAAGAATGGCCGGGGCCTATGCGGAAGAGAAGGATATTAGTAGTGGGAAAGCAGTTAGCATCCTTATTATTTTTTTCTGAGATGTTTTTTCTGATAGCTGGTTATCTGTTGATAATATCCGGTCTGGTAAATTTTAAAGATGCTTCCAGACTGGCTAAGAATTGATCCGAGCTGACAATTTCATCCGCAGTGGAGCGGTAATGTTTAACCTGCAGGACTATCGCGTGCAAGGCAACCATCTTCGGAAGATATTATTTGCTTTTTTTGACTTTTTGATGTATTATACCAATTGTGAGTTAGCACTCATGCAAAGGGAGTGCTAAAAATTATCAATTATTATATTTACATAAAGGAGTCTTTACAATGGCCAAAGAAACCCATGAATTTCAAGCTGAAACGAAACAACTGCTGAATTTGATGATTCACAGCATTTATACCAACAAGGAGATTTTCCTGCGGGAATTGATTTCCAATGCCTCGGATGCGATTGATAAGCTGCATTTTGCCTCCTTGACGGATAAGAATATTCTGGAGGGCAACGAGGATTACGAGATTTTCCTGGTGCCGGACAAGGACAGTCATACCCTCACCATTTCCGATAATGGTATCGGTATGTCCAAAGAGGATATTGTGGAAAACCTGGGTACCATAGCTAAATCTGGTACCAAGGCCTTCCTGGAGCAGCTGAAGAAGGAAAAAGAAGAAAATTCCGAGCTTAGTGACAATCTTATCGGTCAGTTCGGTGTAGGTTTTTATTCAGCTTTTATGGTGGCTGAAAAGGTTACTGTGGTGAGCCGCAAAGCAGGCGAACAGGCCGCCTTCCGCTGGGAATCTGCCGGTGATGGTTCCTATACCCTGGAGGAATGCGATAAGGAATCCCGGGGTACTACCATAACCATTACCTTAGGTAAGGAATTCTACGGTGACAAGGCTGAGGAGAATTTCACTGATAATTGGACTATCCAGAGCTTGGTGAAGAAGTATTCGGACTATGTCCGCTATCCAATCAAGATGAATTTTGAGGTGGAGGAGACTCCACGGGACGAAGAGGGCAAGATTATTGAGGGTGCAGAAACCATCAAGAAGACCGAGCTCCGCACTCTTAACTCCATGAAGCCTCTGTGGACCAAGAATAAGTCGGAAATTACCCAGGAGGAATACAGCAAGTTCCTGAAGGCCCAGTTCCATGAGTGGGAGGAGCCAATGGAGGTATTCCACAACAAGGCTGAGGGTACGGTGGAGTATACTTCTCTTCTGTACATTCCGGCCAAGGCACCATTTAACCTTTATCATACGGATTATGAGCCAGGGATTCAGCTCTATTCCCGCCATGTGTTTATCATGGATAAGTGCAAGGATCTGTTGCCGGATTACTTGGGCTTTGTCAAGGGCCTGGTGGATTCACCGGACCTTTCCCTGAACATCTCCCGGGAGCTTTTGCAGCAGAGCCGTGAGCTGAAAACCATTGGCAAGAATATGGAGAAGACTATCCTGAAGTCCCTGGAGAAAAAACTTAGCAAAGATAGAGAGGGCTATGAGAAGTTCTGGGCTGAGTTTGGTAAGTCCTTGAAAATCGGTATTTATAACAGTATGTTCACTGGCAATGATATTATCAACAAGCTGAAGGAGCTGCTGCTGTTCGTATCCTCCAAGGAGGGGAAGAACGTATCTCTGAAGGAATATGTGGAGCGGATGCCGGAAAGCCAGAAGAAGATTTACTATGCTACCGGTACTGATCAGGCTACCATTGAGAAGCTGCCACAGATGGAGCTTCTGAAGGAAAAGGGGCTTGAAGTACTCTATCTCCTTGATCCGGTAGACGAATTTGCCATTGAGGCTATACGTACCTATGCGGACAAGGAGTTCCAGTCCATCAGCCGGGGCGACTTGGATTTGGATGATGCAGAGTCCCAGGAGGTCAAGAAGGAAACTGAGGAGCTGGCCAAGACCAATGACGACCTTATCAAGGATATCAAGGAAGCCTTGGCTGACAAGGTGGCTGAGGTTAAAATTTCGGCTCGTTTAAAGTCCAGTGCTGTATGTCTGGTGGCTGATGCCCAGGGTCCGTCCCTGTCCATGGAGCATACCTTTGCGGCAATGGATAATCCAATGTTCAAGGCCAAGCGAATTTTGGAAATCAATCCGCACCATGCTCTCTTTACCCGTCTGCAGTGCCTGCACTCTGCCGGCAAAGATAGTCAGGACTTTAAGGACTACTGCGATTTGCTGTATACTCAGGCGTTGATTATCGAGGGCATTATGCCGGAAAACCCAGTGGACTTTGCCAACAAGATCGCTGAATTGATGGCTAAATAATAGTCTTATATAGTGGCAAAATAAAATGGGGAAGGCGCGAAAAGGCGCTTTCCCCATTGTTTTATTCCTGCCTGAACTGTCGAGGTGACACTTTGAAGTTCTTTTGGAATTCCCGGAAGAAGGAGGAGTAATCCTTGAACCCACATTGGAAGCATATATCAGTTATAGCTGTATCCGTGGTGTTAAGGAGTTCTTTGGCCAAAAGAAGCCGCTTGCTGGTGATGTACTGGTGGATGCTGTAGCCGGTTTCGGCCTTGAATTTTCTCATTAGGTAATACTTGCTCATGAAAGCTACATCGGCCAGCATATCTATGGACAAATCTTCTGCCAGATGGCTGTTGATGTATTCGATTATTTGCTGGACCTTGGGGTCATAAATGGCCTCGTGGAGCTGCTCCAGCTGGTTGCTTTGCAGGGCCCGGTTCAGAAGGATCATAAATTCAATAAAAAGTATTTCCGTATAGAGCTGGTTGGCAAAGCCTTCGTCTTTGTCCACCCGCTCTATTTTTTTCATATGAAATAACAAATCATGTTCGGTACCCTTGGGCATATGCATTACACTGGAGGTTTCCCGGGCCAGACGAAAGCAATCTGAAAGATTGGTATTGTCTTCCCATTGTTCCTGTTGCCAGTGGGCCAGGAAATCCTGCGAGACATAAATAACAATGCGTTCGTAGAGTTTGCCGGGATAGGTGACGGGGCGGTGTATTTCCCCCGCACTGACAAATAAAATATCCCGGGGCTTAAGGGGGTAGTTTTTTCCCTCAATAATGTATTGGCCTTCCCCGTCAATAAAGATGATTATTTTGTGAAAATCATGATAGTGAAAGGGTACCTCCTTCATGGATACATCCTTTAAGTGAAAAATGCGGAAATGCTGGTGCAAGTAGCCCTTTTTCTTATATGCTGGCATAATATTCTCCTAGATGTTTTTTATCCCATTATAGCACTTTTTGCAATATATATGGCAATATTTTCATATTTTGTGTAAAAATTGCCTGCTATAATAAAGCCATAATCACAAGGGAGGGATAGATATGCAGATTGTATACGGACTGAACATAAACGAGGTAAATTATCTGGTAATGGATGTAAATGAAGCATTGATGAACGGGGAGTCTGTACGGATGATGTCTGCATATAAGCAGGGTATCGGCGCTGACAGAGTGCTGTTCATGGATATGGTTCATGGTACTGTTATTGCTATATACAACGCTGATGGCCACAATGTAACTCCTGATATGAGCGATTTCCAGGCAGCCAAGGCGGTTGCTTCCGGTACTCAGTGTCTGGAATATCATGTAACTGATTACTATCTGAGCACTATTGCTGCAGACAAGGAAATAATGAAGGCCGCTTGCTGATTAGAGCTATTTGGACTGGGGAAATTGACATTTCTCCGGTCCTTTTTTAGTTCTCCTTTTCGTTTGACAGTAAAATATTGTTTCTGTTATAGTGTATGGGTAAGATGTCATTTAACCATGAATTAATACTAGAGGAGTGGATTGATTGATGAAGGCAGCCATAATTATGGGCAGTGATTCTGATTGGCCAATTTTAAAGCCGGCGCATGAGCTTTTAAAGCAGTTTGGTATTGAGTCAGAAGTGCATGTTGCCTCGGCTCATCGTACGCCTGGAAAAGTTAAAGAGATTGTGTCTACTGCGCCTCAGCGAGGTGTAGGAGCCTTTATATCAGCAGCGGGTGCTGCAGCCCACCTTGGTGGCGTTATTGCAAGTTATACCACCCTGCCAGTTATCGGAGTACCTATAAATGCTACTTCCTTAAACGGTATGGATGCATTGCTTAGTACTGTACAAATGCCTTCTGGCATTCCTGTAGCTACTATGGCAATTAACGGAGCAAAGAACGCCGCCATTTTTATTGCCGAAATTTTCGCCCTGTCAGATGATAGCATCAAGGACAAGCTGGTGAAATATCGGGAAAAGATGGTCTCAGATGTGGAGGCCAAGGGCAAGCGAGTTGAACAACAACTGGGCAAGGAATAAGTGGTGAAACCCTCACCCACCGCAAGCAGTCCCCCCCCTCCCCAGAGGGGAGGGCTTAATAGTGCCTTCCCTTTTGGGGAAGGTGTCAACGAAGTTGACGGATGAGGTAATCATATATATGTTTTATTTTATGGAGGTAGTTAGTGACAATGGAAAAGAAGAACGCAATTTATGAAGGCAAGGCTAAGATTTTGTATGCAACTGATAATCCTGATGAGCTTATCTGCTATTATAAGGATGATGCTACAGCTGGCAATGGTGCCAAGAAGGGTACTATTGTGGACAAAGGTATCATGAACAACAAGATTACCATGTTCTTCTTTGATTTGTTAGCCAAGGAAGGCATCGAGAACCATGTTATTAAGGTAATCGATGACCGTAATGTTCTCATCAAGAAATTGGAGATTGTTCCATTGGAGGTTATTATCCGCAATGTGGCAGCTGGCAGCTTGGCCAAGCGTTTGGGCTTGGAGGAAGGTACGCCAATGTCCATGCCGGTTATCGAGTTCTGCTACAAGAACGATGATTTGGGCGATCCAATGGTTAATAATTATCATATTTATGCTTGCAATCTGGCAACCAAGGAAGAAATGGCCGAGATTGAGGCTCAGAGTCTGAAAATCAATTCAATTATGGTAAATTATCTCAAGACCAAGAATATTGACTTGATTGATTTCAAGCTGGAATTTGGTCGTGATAAGGACGGCAAGATCGTTTTGGCGGATGAGATATCCCCTGATAACTGCCGCTTCTGGGATTCCGTAACTAAGGAAAAGCTGGATAAGGACCGTTTCCGCCGGGATTTGGGCAATGTGGAGGATGCTTATAAGGAAATCCTCAAGCGTCTCACCGGGGAAGTTCGCTGATTCATTGAAAACTAAATATAGAATGGAATGTTTGCAAGATGATAGATTATGAAGCAGATAAATTGAAGGAAGAATGCGGCGTTTTTGGCGTATATTCCCACGACCTCAATGTATCTGAACTGACTTATTATGGTTTAATTGCCCTGCAGCACCGGGGACAGGAAAGCTCCGGTATTGCAGTGACGGATGGAGCCTGGATGGAAGTGAATCGGGGCATGGGCCTGGTGCGGGAGGTATTCCGGCATCAGGTGCCTCAGATGGAAAATCAGTACATAGCCATTGGCCATGTACGGTATTCCACCACGGGTTCCAGCATGATGGCCAATACTCAGCCCCTGATGGTAAATTATTCCGGGGGCAAGATTGCTCTGGCCCATAATGGTAATCTTACCAATGCGGGAGAAATCCGCCAGGAGCTGGAGGAAAACGGTACAATTTTCCAGACCACCATTGACTCCGAGGTAGTGGTAAATCTCATTGCCCGGTCCCGGAAGGTTACGGTGGAGGAAAAGATAATTGACAGCCTAAAAAAAATAAAAGGCGCCTATTGCCTGACCATAATGACCGAGGACAAGCTTATTGGAGCCCGGGATCCGCAAGGGTTCCGCCCATTGTGTTTGGGTAAGCTGGAGGACGGCGGTTATGTTCTTAGCTCGGAAAGCTGCGGCCTGGATGTGGTGGGAGCCGAATTCGTGCGGGATATTGAGCCTGGCGAGATGGTGGTCATTGACGAAAACGGAGTGGAATTCCATCGTTTTGCCCCAGCCAAGCCATCCATGTGTGTGTTCGAGTTTATTTACTTTGCCCGTCCAGATTCGGTTATTGATGGTCAAAGTGTCCATGAAGCCCGGTTTGAAATGGGGCGGATTTTGGCTAGGGAAGCCCAGTGCAAAGGTGATATTGTAATATCTGTGCCGGATTCCGGTAATACGGCAGCGGAGGGCTATGCCTATGAAGCTGGTCTGCCCTATATGAGCGGGTTGGTCAAGAACCGCTACATTGGCCGTACCTTTATTCAGCCTAGCCAAAAACAGCGGGATACAGCAGTAAAAATGAAGCTGAATGCCATTCGTTCCGTAGTGGAAGGGAAATCCGTCATCATGGTGGATGATTCCATTGTGCGGGGTACCACCAGTGGTAAGATTGTAAAAATGCTTCGGAATGCCGGAGCCAAAGAGGTGCATATGATTGTCAGCTCTCCACCGATTGGTTATCCATGTTTTTATGGCATTGATACCTCGGCCCGTAAGGAGCTGATTGCGGCCACTAAGTCCGTGGAGGAAATTCGGGAATACATCAATGCTGATTCCTTGCATTTCCTGTCCCTGGAGGGGCTGAAGAAGTGTATGCCGAAGCTGGATGCGGAGCATATGTGTTACGCTTGCTTCAATGGAGGCTATCCAATCGAGCAGACTTCGCCTTCTCCGGCTGAAAATGATAAATACATCTTTGAAACTAGAAAGAAGAGGACATGAACCTCATCCGTCAACTTCGTTGACACCTTCCCCAGAGGGGAAGGCTAGATTATAAAATTTGGAGGAAGTAATGGAAGAAAAGCTGACTTATCGGGATGCCGGTGTGGATATTGATGCCGGTAATTACTCTGTAAAGCTGATAAAAGACAGCGTCAAGGCGACCTATCGTCCTGAGGTACTGGGAGATTTGGGGGGCTTTGGCGGATTGTTTGCCTTAAATATAGCCAAATACAAGGAACCGGTGTTGGTTTCCGGTACTGACGGAGTTGGTACCAAACTGCGTCTGGCCTTCATGCTGGATAAGCATGATACTATCGGTCAGGATGCAGTGGCCATGTGTGTCAATGATATTCTGGTGCAGGGGGCTGAGCCACTGTATTTCTTGGATTATTTGGCCGTAGGTAAGTTGGATCCGGAGCAGGTGGCAGATGTAGTAAAAGGTGTTGCCAATGCCTGCAAGGAGTCCGGCTGTGCCCTTATTGGCGGTGAGACAGCAGAAATGAGCGGTTTTTACCCAGTTGGGGAGTATGATATCGCCGGTTTTGCCGTGGGTGTAGTTGATAAATCAAAAATTATCACCCCGGAGAAAGTTAAGGGCGACGATGTACTGTTGGCTTTGCCATCCTCCGGTGTGCATTCCAATGGATATTCCTTGGTGCGGAAAATCTGCTTCGATAAAATGGGCTTTAAGGGCGACGAGCATATTGAGGAGCTGGGCAAGACCATCGGCGAAGAGCTGTTGACACCGACTCGCCTCTATCCAAAGGTTTGTCTGCCACTGATTGAAAAATATGATATTCACGGTATGGTACATATCACCGGTGGCGGTTTCTATGAAAACATTCCTCGGGCTCTGCCTGATGATATGGGCTGTGTAGTAGATACTGCCTCTTGGGAGGTACCAGTTATTTTTAAACTCCTGCAAAAGTGGGGTAATGTGGACTGGAAGGAAATGTATCGTACCTTCAATATGGGTATTGGTATGGTTCTCATAGTTTCCCGTGAGGATGCTGAGGCTATTAAGGCAGACCTTAAGGCCAAGAATGAGCCAGTATTTGAGATAGGTCACGTAACTACTGGCAATCACGAGGTTATTACCAAAGGCGGAGTGTTCAATGAGTAAGCATGTATTAGGTATTCTCTGCTCGGGGCGTGGTTCCAATATGCAGTCCATATTGGCGGCTATTGATGCCGGGCAGATTAACGCCCAGGTGGGGGTAGTGCTCACCGATAAGCCGGAGGCCAAAGCCTTGGCTTATGCCCAAAGTGTGGGCATAAGAAGTGTTTGTGTAAACCGCAAGGAATGTGCTTCTCAGCAGGAGTTCGAGGAAAAGCTGGTGGCTGAGCTGAAAGAGGCTGGCGTAACCCTGGTTATCCTGGCGGGCTTTATGCGAATTTTAAGTCCATATTTTGTGGGGGAATATCCCCATAAGATATTAAATATTCATCCGTCCCTGTTACCGTCCTTTGGCGGGGCCCATGCCCATCGGGATGTACTGGCCTATGGTACCAAGGTGTCCGGCTGTACCATTCATTTTGTGGATGAGCATATGGATCACGGACCAATTATTTTGCAGGATACGGTACCAGTTATGGATGACGATACAGAAGAGACTTTGGCAGCTCGGGTGCTGCAAAAGGAGCATATTTTGTATCCAAGGGCTATTCAGCTGTATGTTGATGGGAAGCTGGAGCTCTTAGATGACCGTCATGTACGCATAAAACAATAAAATGAGACTTATTCAGTGGGAGTTTTTTATACTCCCACTGAATTTAGCCGAATTAATCCAGAGCTTATGTCTGCTTATCTCCCAACTTAGAGGTGGGAGTCTTAGCAGCCGTTAGTGTGGGATAAAAATTCACATATTAAAGGAGAATTTACTATGAAAATCAAACGGGCATTAATCAGTGTATCTGATAAGACTGGTGTGGTTGAATTGGCTAAACGGCTGCACAGTGCCGGGGTAGAAATCGTGTCTACTGGTGGTACCATGAAGGCCATCAAGGAGGCTGGAATTCCGGTTATTTATGTCAGTGACGTTACGGGATTTCCCGAGATAATGGATGGTCGGGTAAAGACCCTCAATCCACTTATTCACGGGGGAATTTTGGCTGTCCGGGATAACCCAAGTCATGTACAGGCCATGAAGGAACACAAGATTACCGGTATTGATATGGTTGTAGTAAATCTTTATCCATTTAAGGAAACTATTTCCAAGCCAGATGTTACTTTGGCCGAGGCCATCGAAAACATTGATATTGGTGGACCAGCTA
>CACZYN010000036.1 GCA_902785445.1 uncultured Anaerovibrio sp. | reverse complement strand
TTGATGGCGGCCCGGAACATGTCACCAGTGGAAATATGAGGTATGCCGAATTCCTTAACTAAGTTGGCGGCCTGAGTGCCTTTACCAGCACCCGGAGGTCCCATTAAAAGTATATGCATTTAATAATCCTCCTTACTTCATAAAACCTTGGTAATGGCGCGTTACCACCATGGATTCGATCTGCTTCATGGTATCAAGGCCAACGCCCACCACAATCAGCAGTGCTGTACCACCGAAATTGACGCCCTCAAGATGAGTAGCGGAAGCAATAAAGGTAGGAATAACAGCTACGAACGCCAGGAAAAATGCACCCACAAGCGTGATACGAGTCATGACATGATCTAAATATTCTGCCGTTGGCTCTCCGGGACGAATGCCCGGAATGAAGCCACCGTATTTTTTCAGATTCTCTGCCATATCCGATATCTTTACAGTAACCGCGGTGTAAAAATACGTGAAGAAGATAATCAGCAATGCATAGACTGTCGATTGTAGCGGTGTACCCCACGCAAAATACCCGGCAATTTGTTTTACCCAGGGGATATCAATAAACTGGGCAATAGTTACTGGAAACATCAGCACGGATGACGCAAAGATTATTGGAATAACTCCCGCGGTGTTAACCTTAAGCGGGATATGACTGGACTGTCCGCCATAGGATTTATGACCAACAACCCGTTTTGCATATGATACTGGAACCCGACGATAAGCTGTGTGAATAGCAATTACAAACACAATCATGGCTACAGCGATCAATGCGAAGAAGAAAACATTAATATAACTAATGGTTCCTGTCTGTAAGTAATTATAAATCTTTCCAATGTTGTTTGGCAAAGCTGCCACGATACCGGCGAAGATAATCAAGGAAATTCCGTTACCAACACCATTGGCCGTGATCTGCTCACCAACCCACATGAGGAAAACTGTACCTGCGGTCAGTGTAATCGCAATAATGAGGATTGACACCGGACCTGGATTTAATATGGCCTGCTTAAGGCCGATGGACATTCCCAATGCCTGCAGGAATGCAAGCAAAACTGTGAAATATCTTGTAACCTTGGTGGTTTTCTTGTACCCTTCCTGACCTTCCTTTGACCACTGCTCCAGGGTTGGAACAACCACATTCAGGAGCTGAATGATAATGGAAGCGTTGATGTAAGGGGTTATACTCATAGCAAATACGGAAAACTTACTAAGAGCTCCACCAGAGAACATATCTAACAATCCGAAAAGACTTCCGTTATTGAACAAAGCCTCAATAGCTGAAGGGTCAACTCCAGGAACTGGGATATGAGTACCCATCCGGAAGATGGCGAACATAATCAGCGTGAAGGTAATCTTTGCTCTTAATTCTGGAATCTTATACACATTGGTGAGAGCTGATATCAACTCAGATCACCTCAACTTTTCCACCTGCTTTTGTGATTTTCTCCTCAGCAGACTTGGTAAAGCCGTTAGCAACAACGGTCAGCTTCTTGGTGAGCTCACCCTTGCCCAGGATGCGGATACCATCGCGAACATTCTTCAGTACGCCCATCTCGATCAATGCAACTGCATCAACGGTAGCGCCATCATCAAAACGGTTCAGGGTCTCAACATTAACCTCAGCATAAACCTTAGCAAAAATGTTCTTGAAACCACGCTTTGGTAATCTACGATATAAAGGCATCTGACCGCCCTCAAAACCGGTGCGAACGCCGCCGCCGGAACGGGACTTCTGACCCTTCTGGCCAGCGTTCTTGCGGGAACCAGCAGCTGGAGATAATTCATTCAATTTCATCTTCTAAGTGCACCTCCTTGATCTCAGGCCTGCTCTTCAACAGTTACGAGATGCTCTACCTTGTGGATCTGACCACGGAGAGACTCACTGTCTGGAAGCTCTACTGAGGAATTTAACTTCTTGAGTCCTAATGCTTTAATAGTAGCACGCTGAGTAGCTGGACGGCCAATCAGGCTTCTAGTGAGAGTAATTTTTAAATTTGCCATTTCAAAACCCTCCTTAACCTAAAAGTTCCTGTACGGTCTTACCACGAAGCTCAGCTACTTTCTCAGCCTGCTTCAGCTGCTCAAGACCCTTCAAGGTTGCACGAACCATGTTATTAGGATTGGAAGAACCAAGAGACTTGGTCAAAATATCCTTAATGCCGGCAAGCTCCAATACTGCACGAGCTGGGCCACCAGCGATAACACCAGTACCTTTGGCAGCTGGCTTCATAAGTACACGGCCTGCACCGAAAATACCAATCATCTCATGAGGGATTGTGGTACCCTTCAGGGAAACCTCAATCAGGTTCTTCTTAGCGTCTTCAACGCCCTTACGAATTGCCTCAGGAACCTCTGCAGCCTTACCTAAGCCTGCACCAACCTGACCCTTCTCATTACCAACAACAACAAGTGCGCTGAAGGAGAAGCGACGGCCGCCCTTAACAACCTTGGCAACTCTATTAATATATACAACTTTTTCCTGGAACTCAGGAGTCTCGTTGTCCATTCTAGCCATCTATGTACCTCCTTTACAAATATTAGAATTTCAAGCCAGCTTCACGAGCGGCTTCAGCAAGTGCTGCAACACGGCCATGATATACATAACCACCACGGTCGAAAACTACTTCAGTAATGCCCTTGTCCAGAGCGCGCTTAGCTACTGCCTCGCCTACTGCCTTGGCAGCCTCAATATTACCACCGTAGTTCTGGAAATCCTTATCCTTTGTGCTGGCAGATACGAGAGTAACACCGTTAACGTCATCGATTACCTGAGCATAAATGTTGCTAAGGCTACGGAAAACATTAAGACGAGGTCTCTCAGCAGTGCCGGAAATATGATTGCGTACCCGCAGGTGACGCTTCTGACGAGCTTTATTCTTATCTTCCTTTACAAACACTGTCGGTTACTCCTTTCTGGTTATTATTTCTTACCCTTAGCGCCAGCCTTACCTACCTTGCGGCGTACATATTCGCCTTCGTACTTAATACCCTTGCCCTTATATGGCTCTGGTCTTCTGTAGTCGCGAATCTTGGATGCGATAGCGCCAACAATTTCCTTGTTGATACCACTTACGATAATCTTTGTAGGGTTTGGAACCTCAAATACGATACCAGCTGGTGGCTCAACAACTACTGGGTGAGAGAAACCGAGAGACAGGTTCAGGTTCTTGCCCTGGAGCTGTGCTCTGTAACCAACACCGTTGATCTCAAGAGTCTTTGCATAACCCTCAGTTACACCAATAACCATGTTATTGATGAGGGTACGGGTCAGACCATGGAGAGATCTGTGATCTTTATTATCTGAAGGACGCTCTACAGTGAGTACACCGTCCTCTAATTTGATTTTCATATCCTGGTGAAGAGTGCGAACTAACTCACCCTTTGGACCTTTTACGGTAACCTTATTACCATCCTCAACCTTAACAGTAACGCCGGCTGGAACAGTAATAGGTGTTCTACCTATTCTTGACATTTGTACACCTCCTGACTTCTGTTAATAATTACCAAATGTAAGCTACAACCTCGCCGCCGAGACCAGCCTTGCGAGCATCCTTATCGCTCATAATTCCCTTGGAAGTGGAAATGATGGCGATACCCAAGCCGCCCAGAACTCTTGGGAGCTCTGCAGCCTTTGCGTACTGACGCAAACCAGGCTTGGAAATACGCTTAATACCAGTAATTACCTTTTCACGGTTAGGACCGTACTTCAGGGATACAGTGATAACACCCTGCTTACCATCCTCAGTGAAAGTGAAGTCATTGATGAAGCCCTCTTCCTTAAGAACAGACGCGATGGCCTTCTTAATATTGGAACCAGGAATCTCTACTTTATCATGATAAACGGAGTTTGCATTGCGCAAACGAGTCAACATATCTGCAATAGGATCAGTCATTACCATTTAAACCGATATCCTCCTTTCATTTTCAATGCTTACCAGCTAGCCTTGGTTACGCCAGGAATGGCACCCTTGTAGCTCTGCTCTCTGAAACAAATACGGCACATATCAAACTTTCTGATATAACCGTGCGGACGACCGCAAATCTTGCATCTGTTATACTTGCGAACAGGGAACTTTGGTTCCTTGCTCCACTTTTCAATCATTGCCTTCTTGGCCACAGTCAGTACCTCCTTCTTTATGCTTTGAAAGGCATGCCCATGAGCTGTAAGAGCTCTTTGGCTTCCTCATCAGTCTTAGCAGTAGTAACAACAACGATATTCATACCACGGAGCTTATCAATCTTATCATACTCAATTTCAGGGAAAATGAGCTGCTCCTTCAGGCCGATTGCATAGTTGCCGCGACCGTCAAAGGAATTTGCGCTGATGCCACGGAAGTCACGAACGCGTGGAAGTGCAACATTCATGAACTTATCCAAGAACTGGTACATTCTTACGCCACGAAGAGTTACCTTTGCGCCGATTGGCATACCCTGACGAAGCTTCCAAGCTGCCAAGGACTTCTTAGCCTTGGTAGTGATAGGCTTCTGGCCTGCGATAATAGTCAAATCATTGATAGCGGAGTCGAGAGCCTTAGGGTTGCCTACAGCCTCACCAACACCCATGTTAATGATAATCTTAGAGATTTTTGGGAGCTCCATAACATTCTTATAACCGAACTTTTCAGTCAGAGCAGGAACTACCTCTTTAACGTATTTTTCCTGTAATCTATCCACTAGATGGTCCTCCTTTCCCTATTATTTGGTCTGGTCTATAACTTCGCCGCACTTCTTGCAGGCGCGTACAGACTTGCCATTTACTTCCTTATGAGCAACGCGGGTAGCCTTGCCGCAAGCTGGGCATACCAGCATAACCTTTGCTGCAAACATAGGAGCCTCTTTTGTAAGGATGCCACCCTGTGGGGCATTCTGATTAGGCTTGGTGTGACGCTTAACCTTGTTAACGCCTTCAACTACAACCTTGTTTTTCTTTGGCAGAGCCTGAATAACCTTGCCCTGCTTGCCTTTATCTTTGCCGGACAATACCAGAACGGTATCGCCCTTCTTTACATGCAGTTTTGTAAGTGACAAAATAGCACCTCCTAACTATTAAAGAACTTCAGGAGCCAGGGAAACGATCTTCATGAAGTCTTTATCACGAAGCTCTCTTGCAACTGGTCCAAAAATACGGGTTCCTCTTGGAGTCTTATCCTCCTTGATAATAACGGCAGCGTTCTCGTCGAAACGGATGTAAGAACCATCGCTACGACGCTGGCCCTTCTTGCTACGAACTACAACGGCCTTTACAACGTCACCCTTCTTTACCATACCGCCAGGGGATGCAGATTTTACTGCAGCCACTATTATATCACCAATGTTAGCATACTTGCGATAAGAACCGCCGAGCACACGGATGCACATAATTTCCTTGGCACCGGTGTTGTCGCCAACATTGAGTAAAGTCTGTTGCTGAATCATCAGTTAACCTCCTCAATCGGATTTCCTTTATCAGGAAATTATTTTGCCTTCTCAACGATCTCTACAACTCTCCAGCGCTTATCCTTGGAAAGTGGGCGAGTCTCCATAATGGAAACAGTATCGCCAACATGAGCCTCGTTGTTCTCATCATGGGCCTTGAACTTTACAGTCTTCTTAACGGCCTTCTTATATAAAGCATGCTGCTCAATGTCCAGAACTGCTACAACAACAGTCTTGTCCATCTTGTCGCTTACGACCTTACCAATTTTAGTCTTGCGTTCATTTCTTTCGCTCATTCGGGAGCCTCCTTCCTTTACATATCAATTAATTAAGCGTTAGCCTGCTCAGTCTGTACAGTCTTAATACGGGCAATAGTCTTCTTAACTTCCTTGATACGCATTGGGTTCTCCAACTGACCAGTAGCCAGCTGGAAGCGGAGGTTGAACAACTCCTCTTTGAGAGAAGCAAGTTTCTGGTTAAGTTCCTCAGCGCTCAAATCACGAATTTCATTAACCTTCATTTACTTCACCGCCCTCTGCTTCTAAATCTTCACGAACTACGAACTTAGTCTTGATTGGCAGCTTGTGGCCTGCAAGACGCATAGCCTCAGCAGCTACCTCACGAGATACACCGTCCATTTCGAACATTACACGGCCTGGCTTAACTACTGCTACCCAGTACTCTGGTGAACCCTTACCGGAACCCATACGAGTCTCAGCAGGCTTTGCAGTTACAGGCTTGTCAGGGAAAATCTTGATCCAAACCTTACCGCCACGCTTGATGTAACGAGTCATAGCAATACGGGCTGCCTCTATCTGTCTGTTAGTGATCCATGCTGGCTCAAGAGCAACAAGACCATACTCACCATGAGAAACCTTGTTACCGCGCTGTGCCTTACCCTTCATGCGACCACGGAACTGTTTACGATATTTTACTCTCTTTGGTAATAACATTAAGCTTCGCTCCCTTCAACAGCAGCAACTGGCTGCTTTTTCTCAGGAAGAACCTCACCCTTGAAGATCCAAACCTTGATACCGATACGGCCATAGGTGGTAGCTGCCTCAGCAGTACCATAGTCGATGTCAGCTCTCAGAGTATGAAGAGGAATGGAACCTTCACGATAAGATTCGCTACGTGCGATTTCAGCGCCGCCGAGACGACCGGAGCACATAATCTTAATACCCTTTGCACCAAGACGCATAGTACGGCCAACTGCCTGCTTCATAGCACGGCGGAAAGCGATACGACGCTCCAGAGAGCCGGCAATATTCTCAGCTACGAGAGTTGCATCCATATCTGGATTCTTGATCTCCTCAATGCTGATATCAATATTGCTGTTGGTGAACTTCTTGAGACCAGCTTTGATCTGCTCGATACCGGAACCACCACGGCCGATTACCATACCAGGCTTTGCAGTATGGATAGTCAGCTTCAGACGGTTCTTGGAGCGCTCAGTCTCAACCTTGGAAACGCCTGCACTCTGAAGAAGGCTCTTCAGGTGACGACGGATTTTTATATCTTCATGCAAATTTGCTGCATAATCTTTACCGGCATACCACTTAGCATCCCAAGTCTTTACGATACCAAGTCTTATACCATGTGGATGTACTTTCTGACCCAAGTTTATAACCTCCTTTTATTACTTTTCGTCTACTGCTACAGTGATGTGGGAAGAACGCTTCAAAATCTTGAAGGCCTGACCACGGGAACGGGGATGAATACGCTTCATTGTTGGTCCCTGATCAACGTAACAAGAAGATACATAGAGGTTATCAACATTCATGTCAAAGTTGTTCTCAGCGTTTGCTACTGCGCTCTTGAGAACCTTTTCTATAGCTTCAGCACCAACTTTTGGTGTGAACTTCAAAATCGCAAATGCATCAGCAACGCTCTTGCCACGGATGAGATCCATAACTACGCGAACCTTGCGAGGTGCAATGCGAACATATTTAGCAACTGCTTTTGCTTCCACAGAGGGATCCTCCTTTCAAATCTTATCTAAGACCGGTCTTTCTCTCTTCACCGGCATGACCCTTGAATGTACGAGTTGGTGCGAATTCACCAAGCTTATGACCTACCATATCCTCAGTTACATAAACTGGAACATGCTTGCGGCCATCGTGTACAGCGATTGTGTGACCAACGAAAGTTGGCAGAATAGTAGAACTTCTGGACCAGGTCTTTACAACCTTTTTGTCGTTTGCTTCATTCAGGGCATCAATCTTCTTAGTTAAGCTTTCATGAACATAAGGTCCCTTTTTTACTGATCTTGACAATTTATATCCTCCTTCCGGTGATTATCTCTTATTTGGTACGGCCTTTGATGATTAACTTATCAGAAGCCTTCTTACGGCGGGTCTTGGCACCCATAGCGCATTTACCCCATTTAGTAACAGGATGCTTGCGGCCAACTGGGGAACGGCCCTCACCACCACCATGTGGATGGTCGTTAGGGTTCATAGCAACACCGCGGTTCTCTGGGCGGATACCCAACCAACGGTTACGGCCAGCCTTACCAATAGTGATGTTCATGTGCTCAGCATTACCAACTACACCGATAGTAGCACGGCAGTTAGCATGTACCTTGCGCATTTCACCGGATGGCATACGAAGGGTAGCATAGTCACCCTCAAGTGCCATGAGCTGTGCAGAAGCACCAGCAGAACGAACCAGCTGTGCACCCTTACCAATCTTCAGCTCAACATTGTGAACCTCGGTACCTACTGGAATGTTCCGTAATGGGAGACAGTTACCTGGCTTGATATCAGCATCAACGCCGGACTCAACCTTGTCTCCAACCTTCAGACCGTTAGGAGCGATGATATAACGCTTCTCACCGTCTGCATAATTCAAAAGTGCAATACGGGCACTGCGGTTTGGATCGTACTCGATGGTAGCAACCCGTGCTGGGATACCATCCTTGTTACGCTTGAAGTCAATGATACGATACAAACGCTTATGGCCGCCGCCCTGATGACGTACGGTCAATCTACCCTGCTGATTACGGCCACCATGTTTCTTCAAACGCTCAACAAGGGACTTCTCTGGCTTATCAGTAGTAATTTCATCAAAAGATGCTACAGTCATGAATCTTCTGCCTGCAGAATATGGTTTAAAACTCTTTATTGCCACTTAATTAACCTCCTTTTCCCTAATCTTACGCTTCGAAGAACTCGATGGTCTCGCCAGCTGCAAGTTTAACAATAGCTTTCTTATAGTCACGACGCTTTCCAACGAAGCGACCCATACGTTTTTTCTTACCTTCAACATTGATGGTGTTTACACCAGCAACCTTTACATTGAAGATAGTTGAAACTGCCTTGGCAATTTCAATCTTGTTAGCAGACTTTGCTACTTCAAATACATATTTGCCCTCAGCCATGAGTGTAGTGCTCTTTTCAGTAATGAGAGGGCGGATGATGATGTCGCGTGCTTCCATTATGCATATACCTCCTCAATACGAGCAATGGCATCCTTGGTGATGAACATCTTATCAGCGTTCAGGATGTCAAATACATTCAGACCGGTAGTGTTAATAGCCTTAACACCAGGGATATTGCGGGAAGACTTTTCAACATTCTCTGCATAATCAGCAGTGATGATGAGGGCCTTCTTATCTACACTGAAGGTCTCCAGCATTTTTACAACTTCCTTAGTCTTAGGAGCGTCGAAATCAATGCTATCGAGAACCACAATTTCATCATTAGCAACCTTGTCAGACAGTGCGCACATGATTGCCAGGCGACGCTGCTTACGAGGCATGCTGAATGCGTAGGAACGAGGGGTTGGACCAAATACGGTACCACCGCCAACCCAGATTGGGGAACGGGTGGAACCACATCTTGCACGACCGGTACCCTTCTGCTTCCAAGGCTTACGGCCACCGCCGCGAACCATGCTGCGAGTCTTAGTGGCATGATTGCCATGACGCTGGGAAGCCAACTGCATGATAACAGCCTGATGTACAAGACCTGCGTTCATCTCTACGCCAAAAATATTTTCCTTTAATTCGATATCGCCAACCTGCTTGTTAGCGATGTCATATACTGCTACTGTAGGCATTATAGCTTATCCTCCTTCCGAATTAGTTTTTACCCGGTTTAACGGTTGCCTTTACAATTACCAGACCCTTCTTTGGTCCTGGAACTGCACCCTTGATAAGGAGCAGATTACGGTCTGCATCAACTCTTACAATGGAGAGACGCTGTACAGTAACCTTGTTGCCACCCATCTGGCCTGGCAGCTTCTTACCTTTAAGAACACGACCACCGTGACCACTGATCATCGCACCTGTAGAACCAGGCTCACGATGAGACTTGGAACCATGTCCCATTGGTCCACGAGCAAAATTGTGACGCTTGATACCACCAGCGAAACCCTTACCCTTGGAAGTACCAGTCACATCAACTAATTCTCCGGCGGAAAATATATCAACACCGATTACATCACCAGTGTTATATTCAGAAGCATCAGTCAAACGCATCTCGCGGATGTACTTTACTGGAGCTACACCAGCCTTTGCGAAATGACCCTTCATAGGCTTGTTAACCTTATGTTCCTTGACTACGCCGAAGCCAAGCTGTACTGCATTATAACCATCATTTTCAACAGTCTTGTTCTGTACAACAACGTTGTTGCCAGACTCAACAACTGTTACTGGAACTACCTGACCCTCTTCAGTGAAGATCTGAGTCATGCCCAGCTTTCTACCTAAAATTGCTTTAGCCAATTATTCCACCTCCTAATTATAATTTAAGCTCGATATCCACACCTGCTGGCAGTTCAAGACGCGTGAGAGCATCTACTGTCTTTGGGGTTGGCTCCAGAACATCAATAAGGCGCTTGTGGGTTCTCATCTCGAACTGCTCACGGGAGTCCTTATTAACATGTGGAGAACGCAGAATTGTGTATATCTGCTTCTCAGTAGGGAGCGGAATAGGGCCAACTGCACTCTGATCCAATGCCTTGTGATCATAAGCCTTCAAACGAATTCTGATTTTCTGCTGCTTAGACAATTTATTTTCCTCCTTCTCGTCCGGGCTCCAGGCCCAAACATTTCTCCGTAGTAGTTCCCTTACTCACGCTGGATGCGTTGCAAGCCATCTACCACGTCATCGCATTGGGGGTACTTAGAAGCACACCGCTTCTTATTATATATACCACATTGAAAATGTCAATATGGAGAGTACCATAAACCTTATTATAAGGGCGACCATACAGCCGCCCTTATTTAATAAGGAAATTAAGTAAATCTATTTAGCTCCTAAGATGACTATTAAGCGTCGATCTCAGTTACACGGCCTGCACCAACAGTGTGGCCACCCTCGCGGATAGCGAAGCGGAGACCAGCCTCGATAGCGATTGGAGTGATGAGCTCTACGGACATCTCTACGTTATCGCCAGGCATTACCATTGGAACGTCAGCAGGAAGAGTTACAACACCGGTAACGTCAGTAGTTCTGAAGTAGAACTGTGGACGATAGTTGGTGGTGAAAGCAGTGTGACGGCCGCCCTCTTCCTTGGTCAGTACGTAAACCTGACCCTTGAACTTAGTGTGTGGGTTGATGGAACCTGGCTTAGCAAGTACCTGACCACGCTGGATTTCCTTACGGTCAACACCACGGAGCAGAGCACCGATGTTGTCACCAGCCTGAGCGCTAGGGAGCAGCTTACGGAACATCTCGATACCGGTTACAACAGTGGAACGGGTCTCTTCTGCGATACCTACGATCTCAACAGTATCGTTCAGGTTCAGCTCACCACGCTCTACACGGCCGGTAGCAACAGTACCACGACCAGTGATAGTGAATACGTCCTCGACTGGCATCAAGAAAGGCTTGTCAGTATCACGGGTAGGAGTTGGGATATATGCATCAACCTCATCCATCAGCTTCAGGATGTTAGCCTTCTGCTCTTCATCACCCTCGAGAGCCTTCAGAGCGGAACCAGCAACTACTGGAATGTCATCGCCAGGGAACTCGTAGCTGGAGAGCAGCTCACGAACTTCCATCTCAACGAGCTCGAGAAGCTCAGGATCGTCAACCTGGTCAACCTTGTTAAGGAATACTACCATTGCAGGAACGCCTACCTGACGAGCCAAGAGGATGTGCTCACGAGTCTGAGGCATAGGGCCATCAGCTGCGGATACTACCAGGATAGCACCATCCATCTGAGCTGCACCAGTGATCATGTTCTTTACATAGTCAGCATGGCCTGGGCAGTCAACGTGTGCATAGTGACGGGACTCAGTCTCATACTCAACGTGTGCAGTGTTAATAGTAATACCACGCTCTCTCTCCTCTGGAGCCTTATCGATGTTAGCGTAGTCTTCGAACTGAGCCATACCCTTCTCAGAGAGAACCTTGGTGATAGCAGCAGTCAAGGTAGTCTTACCATGGTCAACGTGACCGATGGTACCAATGTTAACATGTGGTTTTGTTCTTTCAAATGTTTCCTTTGCCATTTTGGATTATTTCCTCCTTATTATTCGCCTTTATTTTTGGCAATAATGCCATCAGCTATATTCTTAGGAACTTCCTCATAGTGAGAAACTTCCATTGAGTAATTACCGCGGCCCTGAGTCTTGGAACGCAAATCAGTGGAATAACCGAACATACCGGAGAGTGGAACGAAACCATTGATTACCTGAGCACCATTACGTGCTTCCATACCATCAATGCGACCACGACGGGAGTTCAGGTCACCGATTACATCGCCCATGTACTCTTCAGGAACGATAACCTCAACCTTTACATAAGGCTCGAGAATTACTGGATCAGCTTTCAGAGCACCGTTCTTGAATGCCATGGAACCGGCAACCTTGAACGCAGCCTCTGAGGAGTCAACCTCATGGAAGGATCCATCATAAACGATAGCCTTAACATCAACAACTGGGTAACCAGCGAGAACGCCGGCTTCCATAGCCTGCTTGATACCAGCTTCGATTGGACCGATGTATTCCTTAGGAATAGCACCACCTACAACCTTGTTCTCAAAGCTGAAGCCTTCGCCAGGCTTCTGAGGAATAAGCTGGAGTTTGCAGTGACCATACTGGCCGTGACCACCGGACTGACGAACGAACTTACCTTCGCAGTCAACTTCCTTACGGATGGTCTCACGATAAGCAACCTGAGGGTTACCTACTACGCAGTCAACCTTGAACTCACGAAGCATACGGTCAACGATGATCTCCAGGTGAAGCTCACCCATACCGGAGATGATAACCTGACCAGTTTCTTCATCAGTACGAACGCGGAAGGTTGGATCCTCCTCTGCCAGCTTCTGAAGGGCAATACCCATCTTCTCCTGGTCGTTCTTGGTCTTAGGCTCAACTGCAACGGAGATAACTGGATCTGGGAATTCCATGGACTCAAGGATGATTGGATGGTTCTCATCGCAAAGGGTATCACCAGTAGTGGTGTCCTTGAGACCTACAGCAGCAGCAATATCACCGCTGTATACGATATCCAGTTCCTTACGGTTGTTAGCATGCATCTGGAGGATACGGCCGATACGCTCCTTCTTTCCCTTAGTGGAGTTAAACACATAAGAACCGGAGGAAAGGGTACCGGAGTAAACCCGGAAGAATGCCAGCTTACCAACATAAGGGTCAGCCATAATCTTAAATGCCAGTGCTGCGAATGGCTCCTTGTCGCTGGAAGGACGCTCATCCTCTTCGCCAGTATCAGGATTTACACCCTTGATAGCAGCGATATCAGTAGGAGCTGGCATAAAGTCTACAACAGCATCCAGCATAGGCTGAACGCCCTTGTTACGATAGGAAGTACCACAGGTTACTGGGCACATCTTACAAGCGATGGTAGCCTTGCGGATAACAGTCTTGATTTCCTCCTCGGAAATCTCCTCGCCCTCAAGATACTTCATAGCGAACTCATCATCGAAGTCAGAAAGAGCTTCCATGAGCTTTTCCCGATACTCTTCAGCCTGGTCCTGCATATCCTCAGGGATAGCTACCTCGTCAGCTACCTTACCGAGGTCATCCTCGTATACGATAGCTTCCATCTTTACCAAATCAATGATGCCCTGGAAGTTGTCCTCAGCGCCGATTGGCAGCTGGATAGCAACTGCATTGGCCTGAAGACGCTCATGCATCATGTTGATTACGTTGAAGAAATCTGCACCAGTAATATCCATCTTATTTACATAAGCCATACGTGGTACATTATATTTCTCAGCCTGACGCCATACGGTCTCAGTCTGAGGCTCAACGCCGCCGCGAGCAGTGAGAACTGCTACAGCACCGTCTAATACTCTAAGAGAACGCTCTACCTCAACAGTGAAGTCAACGTGGCCCGGAGTATCAATGATGTTGATACGATGGTCCTTCCAATGGCAAGTGGTAGCAGCGGAAGTAATGGTAATACCACGCTCCTGCTCCTGCTCCATCCAGTCCATGGTAGCTGCGCCTTCATGAACCTCACCAATCTTGTGGTTGACACCTGTGTAGAAGAGAATACGCTCAGTAGTGGTTGTCTTACCAGCATCAATGTGAGCCATGATACCGATATTACGAGTCTTTTCCAGACTATACTCTCTAGCCACTTTTTATCTATCTCCTTAATCTACTTAACGACTATTACCAACGATAATGAGCAAATGCCTTGTTAGCCTCTGCCATCTTGTGGGTATCTTCCTTCTTCTTAATAGCTGCGCCAGTGTTGTTGGCTGCATCCATCAGCTCACCGGAAAGTCTCTCATCCATGGTCTTCTCGCCACGCAGTCTTGCGTAGTTAACAATCCAGCGGATACCGAGAGTCATGCGACGGTCAGGACGAACCTCAACTGGAACCTGGTAGTTAGCACCACCTACACGGCGGGCACGAACCTCCAGAACTGGCATTACATTTTTCAATGCAGTCTCAAATACTTCCAATGGATCCTGGCCAGTCTTGGCACGGATTATTTCAAATGCGTCATATACTACTCTTTCAGCAACGCCCTTCTTACCAGAAAGCATTACCTTATTGATGAACTTGGTGACGATTTTGGAGTGATACACTGGATCCGGTAAAACGTCACGCTTAGGTACTGAACCTTTTCTTGGCATCTGTTTTTGCCTCCTTCCATAATCTTTTAGAAATTAGATTGTCTGTGGCAGATTAAGCCTTCTTAGCCTTGGCGCGCTTTGCACCGTACTTGGATCTGCCCTGAGCGCGATCCTGAACACCAGCGGTATCCAAAGAACCACGTACAATGTGGTAACGAACACCTGGTAAGTCCTTAACACGCCCGCCTCTGATCAAAACAACGCTATGTTCCTGCAGATTATGGCCAATGCCTGGGATATATGCGGTTACTTCAATGCTATTTGTTAAACGAACACGGGCAACCTTACGCAGTGCGGAGTTAGGCTTCTTAGGAGTTGTAGTGTAAACTCTTGTGCAAACCCCACGCTTCTGTGGGCAATTCTTTAATGCCGGTGCTGTAGATTTATCCTGCATGCTCTGTCTGCTCTTGCGAACTAACTGATTAATTGTAGGCATACATGCACCTCCTTCCTTCAAATTGAGTATTTAGTATTTATTAAAAATCCATATCACAAGCCTATTTATCAAGGGATATGAACTTTTTAACAACTGTTGTGTCTATTTCAGCACAGCCACTGCTGCAGCCTTTACACCGATACCCGCGGCCTTGCCCAGCTCCGCCATGGTGTTTTCAGCCTCAATGGCTATGTCCTTTTCTCTACACAGGTCCTTTATAGGGTCGGTCACCTTGCTGTCAGCATCAGCGCCGAGGAAAACGCATGTCACCTGGTCGCGATTGATGGCTTTGGTTACCTGTTTCAACCCGATAACCTTTTGGGCCTTTTTCAAATCTTCAAGGGACATACACTTCACTCCTGTCGTTTAGATAAACCTCTAAAATTGACACAGTGATATATTATCACCCACTAAATTCAATGTCAACACTTATTTTTCAACATTTTTATTGTACACGCAACCTGGTGTGTCATAAGTTACATCCCTGTTTTATATTGTGGACATTTGTGTATAATATATGAACACGCCTTGTTTTTTCTGGAACACTTACCCAAAACATACTCATTTTTGACTTATTTTCAACTTTTTTTGCACATTTTTTCAAATATAGTTACTAAAATTTTTTTGTTTTTTTATGTATTTTTTTCCATACAAAAACTGGGAGAAAATTTTCCTTCATTCTCTCCCAGTTTACTAAAGAACATATTTTGCTCAACGAACGTGTAAAATGGCTGCTGCCCGCTTACTTCTGCCGTAAGCCTTCAAGGCCACCGCTATAAGAAAGTTAATTATGAAGCAACCAGCGAAGAAATACAGGGTATAATCATAGCCACTGGTATTCTCCCTAAATACCGCTATTATAGACGGACCGGCTATTCCCGCCAATCCCCAGGCAGTCAGTATGCGTCCATGAATGGCACTAAGCTGCTTGGTACCAAAGAGATCGGACAGATAGGCCGGCATACAGGAAAAACCTCCGCCATAGCAGCTGATGATAAGCAAAATAAGAAGCTGAAATACCATAGCATCAACTGTATTGGCCAGATGATAAAATGCTGCAATTTCAATAAGGAAAAATAAAATATAGGTCATGCCCCGGCCAATGTAATCAGACACCGTGGACCAAAAAATCCGTCCGGCACCATTTAACAGGCCGATGATCCCCACCATGGAAGCGGCGGCTGCGGCATCCATTCCCACCACTTCCTGAGCCATAGGTGACGCCACTGATAACAGACCAATACCACAGGTAATATTTACAAAGAAAATCCACCACAAAGCGGAGAACTGCCACGTTTTGACGGCTTCATTAGCTGTAACTCCCTGACAGTTTCCTTCTATTATATTATCATTCTTTTTAGCCACCGGTGGTTTTAAATAGAGGGCCGACATACTCATGATAATGATATACACCGTACCCAAAATCAGAAAATTATTCACGAGGCCATATTCCCCGGTAAGATACTGCATAACCGGGCCAGCTACCAGCGCTGCAAAGCCAAAGCCCATAATGGCCAATCCCGTGGCAAAGCCCCGATGATTAGGGAAATACTTCACTAAAGTGGATACAGGAGTTATATAACCGATCCCCAGTCCGATACCACCGATAAATCCGTAAAAGAGATACAGCATAGTCAGGCTGCTTTCCTCAATAGCCCAGGCTGTGCCCAGCATCCCAGTGCCAAAAAACAAGGTGGCCAACAAACCGCTTTTCTTAGGGCCCATCTTTTCCACAAAGCTGCCCAAAAAACCGGCGGATAACCCCAAAAACAAAATAGCCAGGGAAAAGGTCCAGGTGGTTTCCTTCAGGGTAATCCCCATTTCATTCATAATAGGTTTGGTCAATACGCTCCAGGCGTACACGCTGCCAATGGATATGTGAATCCCAATAGCAGCCAGGGCAATAAGCCAACGATTTCGCATACACAACATCCTTTCTGTACAACAACAAAGGATTTGCCAGAGGATAAAAAAGACCGTCTGGACAAATCCTTGCCCAGACGGTCGGCTTATTGACATTTCCCGGCACATGTGGTGAACTCCACTAATCCGTCAGCACCGAAAAACCTATTCACTTCTCAACGAGCTAATTGTATATTCTTTCCAGCCATATGTCAATAAAAACATACAACCTGCACCACCAATTCTCTATTCGTGCCTTCCCCTCTGGGGAAGCACCCTTCGGGTACTAGGCTTCGCCGTCGGTGCCAGTGCAGGCCAAAGGATGAGGTTTCAGATCACTTCTGCCCGGCAATAACCTTCCGCATGGTTTCAGCCACATTTTCCTTGGTGAAACCGAACTTCTCAAAGAGTTGGGCAGCCGGTGCTGAAGCACCAAAGGAAGTCATGCACACAGTGGCGCCGTCAAGGCCCACATAATTGCCCCAACCGAAGTCCTTGCCGGCCTCTACAGCAACTCTGGCCCGAACCTTCTTTGGCAGAACCTGAGCCTTATATTCCTCGCTCTGGGCCTCAAAAAGATCCATACATGGCATGGATACTACCCGAACATCCAGGCCCTCACCCTTAAGGATTTCCTGAGCCTCAACAGCCAATGCCACCTCAGAGCCAGTAGCAATAAAAATACCATCAGGAGTTTCCTTGGTGGAGCCAGATACCACATAACCACCCTTTAAAGCCTCCTTGCTGCTGCCAGCCAGAGGAGTCAAATTCTGACGGGTCAGTACCAAAGCCGTAGGAGTCTTGCTGCTGGTAATAGCTGTATACCAGGCAGCGGCAGTTTCTATATCGTCTGCCGGACGGAACACATTGATATTAGGCATACTTCTAAGCATAGCCAGCTGCTCGATTGGCTCATGGGTAGGACCATCCTCACCTACGCCGATACTGTCATGGGTGAAGACATAGGTCACTGGCAAGCCCATAAGAGCCGCCAAACGAATCATTGGCTTTAAGTAATCAGAGAATACAAAGAAGGTTCCCACAAAAGTACGCAGTCCGCCGTGGAGGGTAATACCATTGGCAATGGCACTCATAGCCAATTCCCGCACGCCGAAATGAATATTTTTGCCGCCGTAATTGTCCTTGTTAAAGTCACCGGCGCCCTTCATTTCCGTCTTGTTGGAAGGTGCCAAATCCGCACTTCCGGCAAAAAGATTTGGCATAATACCATTCAGCTTGTTAATGAGATTTCCGGAAAGAGCCCGGCTGGCCGTTGGCTTGTCTGTTCTAGCCCAGAAATCTTCGTTATTAAGGAGTGCCTCCGCATCCACTGGAGCATGGAACTCATCCCAGCGCTTAGCTTCCTCCGGGAACTGGGAACGATAGTCATTAAACAGCTTGTTCCACTCTTCTTCCGCTTTTTCCCCCTTAGCAGCCAATTCCTTATAATTGGCATAGACCTCCTCCGGAACCTTGAAGGCTTCACTTTCCGGCCACTGGAGAGTTTCCTTGGTTGCCTGGAGATTTTCCTCACCCAAAGGCTCACCATGGGCACTGGCCTTGCCCTGCTTAGCCGGACAGCCATAACCGATTTCCGTCTGTACCCGAATAAAGGATGGACGGGTGGTATCCTTCTTGGCTTCCTCGATAGCCAGGCCAATAGCCTCACAATCTGTGCCATCCAAAACGTCGATAGTCTGGAAGCCAAAAGCTTCCATGCGCTGCATTATATCCTCAGTAAAAGCTATATCCGTGCTGCCCTCAATGGAAATCTGGTTGCTGTCATAAATGATTATCAGCTTGCCCAATCCCAAAGTTCCAGCCAAGGAGAAGGCCTCGGAGGAAATACCTTCCATGAGACAGCCGTCGCCGCCCAAAGCAAAGGTATAATGGTCAACCACTTCATAGCCTGGCTTGTTAAATTCTGCCGCCAAATGACGCTCAGCCATAGCCATACCAACAGCCATGCCCATGCCAGCCCCCAAAGGGCCAGTAGTAGCTTCCACACCTACGGTGTGACCGTATTCTGGATGACCAGGAGTAAGGGAGCCCAACTGACGGAAATTCTTTATATCATCCATGGTAAGACCATAGCCAAAGAGATGCAACAGGGAATAAAGCATCGCCGAACCATGACCAGCCGAGAGGATAAATCTGTCCCGATTGGCCCATTTTGGATTTTTGGCGTTATGATTCATGTGCTTGCCCCATAACTCATAAGCTATTGGTGCACACCCCATTGGTAAGCCTGGATGACCGGACTTGGCCTTCTGGATCATTTCCGCTGCCAGTATGCGGATAGCATTAACGCTATTTTTCTCAACATTACTCAAAAAAATTCACTCCTTAAACATTCTCAAGATGAGCCTTCCTCTTTGGGGAAGCACCCTTCGGGTACTAGGCTTCGCCGTCGGTACCAACATAGTTAGCGGATGAGGTTCCATTACTTGGAAGCAATTACATCTATTTCAACCAAAACGTCCTTCGGCAGCTTGCTTACTTCCACGCAAACCCGAGCTGGACAATTTTCTGTGAAATACTTACCATAAATTTCATTTACCTGACCGAAATTTCCCATATCAGTAATATAAACAGTGGTCTTCACCACATCAGAAAGGCTGTAGCCAGCCGCAGTAACAATTGCCTTGAGGTTTTCCAAAACCTGTGTGGTCTGCTCCACGATGCCGCCTTTCACAACGGCACCAGTAGCTGGAACCAATGGTATCTGGCCAGATACAAACAATATTCCCCCAGCAGTCTTTACTCCCTGGGAATATGGACCAATGGCCCCTGGGGCATTAGTAGTAGCAATAATCTCATTCATACTATCTTCCTCCTTTGTATAAGCCTTCCTTACTTATCCTTCAAGTCCGGCCGCAAATTAGCTGCCCTTCCTAAAAACACATGCTTAATGTCCCGCTGCTTTAAAGGTGTATCCACCAGCAGCAGAACCCTTATACACCTTTCCATGGCTCCCTCCACGGCAATCTGCCTGGTATCAAAAAGAGGTACCATATCAAATCCCGGCAACTTCCGGGCACCCGAGGCCGGAAAAGCCGCGGTAATATCCTCAGTGGCGCTAAAAATCGCCGCCCCGATATCCTCAGTATCTATATCGTTCTGCAAAAGCATCTCCCGAACAACTTCCTGTGTAGCCGCCCAGATTGCCTCTGCCGTATTCTCCTCTACCGTAGTAGCTCCCCGTAATCCCCGCAAATCAATTCCTCCTATAATATCAGCCACAGACGCAGCGATGAAGCCGAAAACGGTTCCCCCAGTCTTTTGCTGTACCCTTTTAGCTGGACAATACCTCAGTCCCAGTTTCGGTGACTAATATAGTCTTCTCCCACTGGGCCGACAAAGACCCATCCTTGGTCCGCACCGTCCACCCATCCTTCTTGTCCACGGTAACCTTATAACGGCCCGCATTTATCATGGGCTCCACCGTAAACACCATGCCCGGCACCAGCAGCATCCCAGTCTCTGGCCGTCCCACATGAGGCACAAATGGCTCCTCATGGAAATCCTTGCCTACGCCGTGACCACCCAATTCCGTAACCACAGAATATCCATTGGCTTTGGCATGGGCGTTAACTGCGGCTCCCACGTCACCAAGCCAGCCCCAAGGCTTTACCGCCTCAATGCCCAGCTCCATACATTCCTTGGCCACCCGCACCAGCTTCTCTGCCTCTGGGGATGTTTTGCCTCCCACAATATACATCCGGGACGCATCTGCATAATAGCCATCCAGTATGGTGGTAATATCCACATTGACAATATCCCCTTCCTGAAGAATAGTCTTCTTGGAAGGAATACCATGACAAACCACGTTATTAATGGATATGCAAATACTCTTAGGGAAGCCCTCATAATTCAGGCAGGCAGGTATGCCACCCTTGCTCTCAATGAACTCCCGCACGGCGTCATCAATGGCCGCCGTATTCTGTCCCACTTCAATCATGCTACCGGCCAAATCCAAGGCAGCATCATTTACCACGCCGCTTTTCTTAATCCCCTCAATATCCGCCGGAGTCTTAATAATATGGTGAGGCGGTTTTTGCTGGGACTTAAACACATCATATTTAATGCTGTCTATCCGCTCATCAAATTCCAAATGACATTTCTTATACTTTATGCCACTGCCACACCAGCAGGGATCATTTCTATTCATAAACAATTATGCTTCCTTTCCGTAATCTGCCCATTTCCACCTGCTTGCTTCCCTTTTGGGGTAACCACAGAAGGTGGGGGTTGATTTATTCTAAAGCCTACCCACTATTTTATCACAGTCCCCCTTTGTTGCAAGTTTTTTATTTGACATACCTTTGGACGGGTATTAGAATAATTTTTAGCTATTATATCATATATGAAGGGAACATCTAATGCCATTGAGTACACATTCAAATTTAGATTTAAAAAATAAACTTCTTCTTACATTATATTTGCTCTTAACTCTGGTCTTGGTTATAGTCCTGTGGTCTATTCGGGAAAGCAGTCGTGGTATACCGGTCATCAATTATCATCAGGTTAATTCCGTTGAAAATGGTCCATTGACCGTACCTGCGAAGGATTTTGCCGCTCAAATGAAATATCTCCATGACAACGGCTATACTACCATTTCCCCTGATGATCTCCACGATTTCCTGGTAAATAAAACGCCCTTGCCTGAAAAGCCAATCCTCATCACCTTTGATGATGGCTATGAAGACAACTATGTTTATGCCTATCCGGTGCTGAAAGAATATAATATGAAGGCCACCATTTTTTTGGTATCAGATTATATGGATCGCTTTGACAACTACCTGACCTGGCCTCAGGTATATGAAATGAGTGAAAACAACATTTATATGGGCAGTCATACCCTTAGCCACTTCGAACTTCCGCCGCTGCCTTCCACCGAGATGGAAAATCAGCTTGTGGGCGGTAAACTGGCTGTAGA
>CACZYN010000035.1 GCA_902785445.1 uncultured Anaerovibrio sp. | reverse complement strand
ATATCCCATTTATCACCAAGGCTGGTGGAGCAGTCTTTGATAATTTGGCCCTGATTTTTTCCATCGGTATAGGTGTGGGTTTGGCCAAGGACAGTAATGGTGCTGCTGGCTTGGCTGGTGCCATTGGTTATCTGATTTTGACCTCGGCCTTAAAGACCATTGATGAAACCTTAAATATGAGTGTTTTGGCCGGTATTATCAGTGGTATTGAGGCTGGTGTGCTTTATAACCGCTTCCATACCACTAAATTGCCGGAGTATTTGGGCTTTTTTGGCGGCAGACGCTTTGTACTCATTGTTACGGCAGGCGTTTCCATTGTTCTTGCCGCAATTTTCGGCGTTATTTGGGGTCCATGTCAGGACTTTATTCATGCCGTGGGTGAATGGATCATTGGAGCAGGGGCTTTGGGAACCTTCGTCTATGGTGTGCTGAACCGCTTGCTGATTCCAGTGGGTCTGCATCATATTCTTAACAGCTTTATTTGGTTTGTGTTTGGTGAATATACCAACCCGGTTACCGGTGTGGTAGCTACCGGTGATTTGAACCGTTTCTTTGCCGGTGATCCTACGGCTGGTATGTTTATGGCAGGCTTCTTCCCAATGATGATGTTTGGTATGCCGGCAGTGGCTTTGGCTATGTATCATGCCGCCAAGAAGGAAAATCGGGCTAAAATCGGTGGTATGCTGGCATCGGTGGCCTTTACCGCCTTCCTGACTGGTATAACTGAACCAATTGAGTTTATGTTCATGTTCCTGGCGCCGGCTTTATATATCGTTCATGCCCTGTTAACGGGTCTTTCTTTAGCAGTAACCTATTCCTTGGGTGTATTGGACGGCTTCGGTTTTTCCGCCGGTTTTATCGATTATGTGATTGATTGGGGATTAGCTACCAAGCCTGAACTGATCATAGCTATTGGTATCGGTGAATTCATTTTGTACTATGCTATTTTCAGCTGGGTTATTCGCCACTTTGATATTCCTACCATCGGACGGTATGAGGAAGAAGTTACCGTGGATGATGCTTCCATTACCATGAGCGAGTTATCGGATCAGATTTTAATTGCCTTGGGTGGCAAGGAGAATTTGGAGGAAATCTCCAGCTGTGCTACTCGCCTGCGTTGTGCCGTTAAGGATGTATCCCAGGTGGATAATGATGGTCTGAAGAAGATCAATGGTGTACGAGGTGTCATTGCCGCAGGAAATGCCGTACAGGTGGTTATTGGTTTAAAAGCTGAACAAGTTGCCAACGAAATAAACGCAATGAAATAATGATGTTGTGAAATTCAGCCCTTAACAATTGGACTTAAAAAGCTAATTGTTAGGGGTTGTTTTTTTATGTTTTTAAGAATTTATGCAGGATTTATTATTAAGTTGTAGAAATATTCACACAAAATGAATAATGTTTAACTTTAGATGAACTTATTATGCAATTTTTTATAGTGGGAAATCTGATGGAAATAGGGGGAGATAGAATATGATATTAGGCAAGAAACAGGCTGGAGCCTTAGCTTTGGCTCTAATTTTGTATTGTTCTGCCGGAACAATTTCGGCAGAGCATTTGGATATTTCCCTGGATGAAGGGATACGTATGGCCCTGGAACGGAATTATTCTATTGAAGAAAGTGCTGCTGATTTAGATAGTGCCTATTGGGGGTTCCGGGAAGCCCGGCGAGGTGGAGGCCCAACTTTATCCTGGACCACTGATGGCAATCGGGTAGGTGGCAAAGCTTATGAGGGATGGCCTCATGACAACTTATTTAATAACAAATTGTCTCTATCTTTGCCGGTTTATACCGGGGGTAAGCTGGAGAATAATATTAAATCCGCCCGTTTAGGTCTTTCCAGTGCCGAGCTGAATTTGGAGCGGACTAAGCAAAATGTTCGCAGTACTGTCTCCCAAGATTATTTCGTTATCCTAAAATGCCGTAGTGAAATTGAGGTTTATCAGGAGTCGGTAAATAATTTGCAGGCTCATTTGGATAATGTTAATGCCAAATATCGGGCTGGTGTAGTTCCCCAGAAGGATATTCTCAGCTCCGAGGTTTCTCTGGCCCAGGAAAAGCAGAACCTGGTAAGTGCTGTGAATGATTTTCAGGTAGCGGTGGCCACCTTTAACAATGATGTGGGACTGCCAACGGATACGGAAACGGAACCACGGGACGATCTTAGCTATGAAACATACGATCGGCAATTGACAGATTGTGAGGATTATGCTCTGCTCCATCGGCCGGACTTATTCCAAAAGGAATATAATCTCCGTCAGAAAAAAGCTGAAAAGGAAGCTGCCAAGTCCGGAATGCGGCCGAAGGTAGATGTTGCGATTACTCGTAGTATCGGAGGCGACTCGGCTTTTAAAACCAATATGGATAGTTCTGACAGCTGGACAGCAGGCTTTTCCGCAAGCTGGAATATCTTTGACAGTCAACAGACCGATGCGCAGGTAAAGCAAAAGCAGGCTGCGGTACGGCGGGCTGAAGCGGAGCTGAAGGACAAGCTGGCTGCTGTAAAGCTGGAGGTTCGCTCTGCATATCTAAATTTGCGGGCCGCCGAGGAAAATATTAAGACCATGAAGGAAGCTCTGGATAAGGCACAAGAGGATTATCGTATCGAGATAGTACGTTACAATGCCGGCGTAGGAACTAACCTTGAGGTTATGGATACCGAGAAAAAGTTGGTTTCTGCCAAGGGTGACTACATATCTGCCTTGTATAAATACAATGTTAGTAAAGCTAGCCTGGATACTGCCATGGGTGTTCCTGTGGATTTGGATGTTGAGCCGTATCGTAAGGCCTTGGACGAGAACAAGAAGGGGGAATAACAGGTGGCAGGACTATTTTGTAAAAAAGCGGGAGCTGTTATCAGTGCCCTTGTTTTAGTGACGAGTATCTTCTTTGCCGGATGTGGAGGCCAGGACCAGGAAGCAGGACAGAAGGCCACTGTTAAAGCCATGAAGGTTCTGCAGCAGGACGCACCTATATCCTATAGTTATCCAGGTCAGTTAAGGGGTACAGATGATGTTTCCGTTCATTCCCGCATATCTGGCAGTGTAATGGAAAAATATTTTAAGGGTGGAGACGAGGTACAGGCTGGCCAAGCACTATATCGTCTGGATTCAAGACAGTACGAAATGGCCGTTTTGGAGGCTGAAGCTGATCTCCATAAGGCTGAATCGGACTTGAGAACTGCCCAGGATGAATTGGCCCGTAATGAAATGTTGTTTAACGATAAAGCTGTTTCCGAGCAGACCTTGGTTAATAAACGGGAAGATGTGGCAGCCAACCAGGCTACAGTAGAATCCAAGCGGGCTTCTCTTAGAAAGGCCAAGGAAAATTTGCAGGATGCCATAGTTTATGCTCCAATGTCCGGCCGGGTTTCGGTGGATGATGTGGCTGTAGGAACTTACTCTACCGCCGGCAGCACCACGTTGGTTACCATAGGCTCCTTGGATCCGATATATGTTCAGTTCAATGTCAGTGAGACAGAGTATCTGAATTTATTAGCTAAGGCCATGGAAGAAAACAAGCTGGATTCAGGTGATGATGCGCCTTTACCTAAGATAAAGATTGTTTTGTCCAATGGTTATGAATATCCGTTGGAAGGTGAGCTTACTGCAGCGGACCGGTCCTTTAAGGATAATTCCAGTGCTCTCACCGTAAAAGCCATATTACGTAATCCAAAGGGTGTTCTGATGCCGGGAATGTTTGCCCGGGTGAAGTTCGTGGGAGTTACGGCTAAAAATGTTATCCTGGTACCACAGCGGGCTGTGCAGCAGCTTTTGGAAGAAAACTTCGTACTGGTGGTAGGGGATGATGGTAAGTCCTTGTCCAAGAAGGTTGTTCTTGGCGAAAAAGTAGGCAGCTATTACATCGTTAAGAATGGTTTAACTGTCAATGACGTTGTTATAGTAGATGGCCTGACCAATCTGCAGTCCGGTAAGGACCTTGATGTAACTATGGTTACGGCGGAGGACATGGGCTTCTCCTTGAAAGATAGCACCGATATTGTAAACGAGTCCTAAGGAGGCGGAATTATGGCACGATTTTTTATACATCGCCCGATTTTCGCCATTGTAATAGCCGTTATTATTGTTATTTTGGGTACGGTATCCGGATTGAGCTTGCCGATTGCCCAATATCCTCAAATTACCCAGCCAACGGTCAACGTTAGTACCGCTTATACTGGCGCCAATGCCAGCGTAATCAATCAGACGGTGGCCCAGGTAATCGAGCAGGAGGTCAACGGTACCCAAGGTATGGACTATATGACCTCGACTTCTGATGATAGCGGCAGCTACAGTTTGGATGTAAAATTCGAGCTGGGCACTGATGGGGATATGGATGCCGTATTGGTGCAGAATAATGTGTCTACGGCTAATGCCAGCTTGCCAACTGATGTGCAAAACGTCGGCGTGACCACCAAAAAATCCTCCAGTGATATGTCCTTTGTGTTTGCTCTTTTGTCCCCTAATGGTACCTTCAAGCGTACCTTCCTGATGAATTATGCAGACATTTATTTAGTAGATAGAATTAAACGTGTGAAGGGTGTCGGTGAGGTTTCCACCTTCGGTTCTACTTATTCCATGCGCGTATGGCTGAATCCGGACCGCTTATCGGAATTGGGCCTTACCGTATCGGATGTTTCCAGTGCCATTCAAGAACAGAATGTTCAGGCAGCAGCTGGTACCATTGGTCAGTTACCTACCCCGAAAAACCAGGAGAAGCAGTACACCGGCAGTGTGGATGGTCGACTGGTTACCCCGGAGGAATTCGGCAACATTATTTTGAAGGCTAACCCGGATGGCTCCTGTGTGTACCTGAAGGATGTAGCCCGGATAGAAAACGGTGCCAAGAGTACCTCGGAAATTTCCGATGCAGATGGGGCTCCGGCCGCTGGCTTTGGTGTAAAGCTGACCAGCGATGCCAATGCGGTGGAAGCTATCGGGGAGATCAAGCAAATACTGAAGGAGGCCGAAAAGGAATTCCCGGATGATATGGTCTATCGGCCAATAGTTGATAATACCGAGTTTATTAACGAATCCATCGGTGAGGTAGTACAGACCTTTAAAGAGGCCTTGGCCTTGGTTATCGTTATAGTATTTCTGTTCCTGCAAAGCTGGCGGGCCACCCTTATTCCGGTACTGGCCATTCCGGTTTCTCTGGTAGGTACTTTCGCAAGTTTCGTATTATTAGGCTTTTCCATCAATACCCTGACCTTGTTTGCCATGGTACTGGCCATTGGTCTGGTAGTAGATGACGCCATAGTAGTAATAGAAAATGTCGAATCCCACATGAAGCGGGATGGTCTTGGTCCGGTAGAGGCCACCGAAAAAGCTATGGAAGAGGTACAAGGACCGGTAGTAGCCATTGCCTTTGTACTGTCTTCAGTATTTATTCCGGTGGCGTTCCTTGGTGGAACTACTGGTGTGCTTTATCGTCAGTTCGCCTTGACCATTGTTGTATCCATGGCAATTTCCGCCTTTGTGGCTCTGTCTCTGACCCCGGCTCTTTGTGCGACCTTGCTAAAGCCACACAATCCTAATGCCGAGAAAAATTTCCTGGATAGATTCTTTGATTGGTTTAATGATTGGTTTGAACGTACCACCAACAGCTATACTGGAGCCGTAGGCTGGATCATCGATCATGCCAAGGCTGGTGTGGCGTCTCTGTTGGTTATTTGCGCTTTGGCGGGCTTTTTCTACGTGAAACTGCCTTCCACCTTCGTTCCGGACGAAGACCAGGGTTATTTCCTGGTGGCAATATCCATGCCTAACGGAACGTCCTTAAATCGCACCTATGAAACCATGAATGCCTTAAGTGATGAAATTAAGGAGATACCTGGTGTTCAATCAGTTATGAAAATTTCTGGTTTGGATATGCTGTCAAACGGTGTTAAGTCAGATAGCGGTACGCTCTTTGTCCGTTTGGACAGTTGGGATGACCGTACAACTGATGAACTGTCCATTGGATCTATTATGGGGCAGGCAGGGGTTATTGGTATGAAGCATACTGAAGCCAGTGTAATGCCGATTTTGCCACCGTCCTTGCCAGGCTTGGGCATGGTAGGCGGTTGGAGCATGGAGCTTCAGGATGTAACCGGTCATACGGATAAGGAGCTGGATGCTCTTACCAAGGAAATTGTGGCGGCAGCCAATCAACGGCCGGAGCTGGCCATGGTTTATTCCACCTTCTCCGTTGATTCCCCAATTTGTCGCTATGATATCGACAGAGAGCAGATTAAGCAGTTGGGTGTTAATCTGTCAGATGTATTCACAGCCCTGCAGGTAAACTACGGTGGAACTCAGGTCAATGATTTCGTACAGTTTGGCCGGTCCTACAAGGTTATGATGCAGTCGGATGTGCAATATCGTAGCGAAGCTGAGGCACTGAAATTCTGTTTTGTTAAAAATCAGGAAGGTACCATGGTGCCGTTGGATAGCCTTTTGAAGCCAAGAATTACTACTTCTGCCTCGGTTGTAACCAGATTTAATGGTTCCCGCAGTATAAGTATTCAAGGGGCGGTCGCCGAGGGCTATAGCTCCGGTCAGGCCATTGCCGCTATCGAGGAAGTGGTGCGTGAGAAGGCACCAGCTGGTTTTACCATTGACTGGTCCGGACAATCCCGTGAAGAGAAAAAGTCCGCGGGTACCACTGGCCAGGTTATGATGCTGGCAGTTTTGTTTGTATTCCTCTGTCTGGCGGCGTTGTATGAGAGCTGGAGTGTACCATTTGCGGTGCTTCTCTCGGTGCCTACAGGAATCTTTGGCGCATTCTTCGTTCAGTACACATTGCTATATACCGAAGCAATATTTGGGCATCTTAATTCCGGTCTCCAGAACAGTATCTATATGCAGATAGGTGTTATCATGCTCATGGGGTTGGCAGCCAAGAACGCTATTCTGATCGTAGAGTTCGCCAAGGCCCGTGTTGATGCCGGTATGGAACCGGTGAAGGCTACCATAGAAGCTGCGGGGTTACGCCTTAGACCGATACTGATGACCTCCCTGGCCTTTGTTATTGGCTGTCTGCCGTTAGCCATGGCCTCTGGTGCTGGTTCAGCAGCCAGAAACAGTATGGGTACAGCAGTAGTTGGTGGAATGTTCTTCGCCACACTTCTGGGTGTATTCCTGATACCTCTGCTATATTGCTTGGTTGTCAAGCTGACTAATTTAAGAAATAAAGATAAAGAATTGTAACAGATTGTTTTTAGCAAAAGAGACTATTGATGAAGTAGTCTCTTTTCTTATGTTGTTTTATTTGATAAAATATATGCTAGCGCTTTTATTTAACGAGGTGAAAAATTTGCAGAAAAAAATAACTAAACGCTCTGGTAAAGAGAAAAATAAACATATAAAATCCAAAAATAAAACTAAGGCAGCCAATAAGAAGGCGGATGTAAAGGAAAAAGTAGAGGAAGTAACTGAAACTTCCACCAGAAAGCCGGAAATTATTGGTATTATTTTTGTGGCCATTGGTCTTATTTCCCTTTGTGGTTTACTGGGGTTAAATGTGGGCTTTGTAGGCCTTAAGTTTGCCCGTTTTTTGAAGTATTTCTTTGGTATTGGTGCATCAGCAGTTTCCTTGCTGTTTGTAGTTTGTGGCGGCTATTACATAATGCAGCACAAAAAAGTGGGTATTAATAAGACATCAGTGGGAGTAATGTTATTATTATTTTCCCTATTGGCGATGTATCATCATATTTTGATACCCTTTGGCAAGGAAATTTTACCGGAAAGCCTGGCGGATGGTGGCGGAATCATAGGTGGAATGATTGCCCTGGTACTCCATAAGCCCCTGGCCAGCACTGGTACCACGATTGTCTTGGCAGCAGCCATAATTGGTTCTGTTCTCCTGGCAACTCCTTTGTCCTTGGCTACGGGGATATTGTACACCAAGGAAGCCTCGGAAAAGGGAGCTGGCATGGCTTTGGATGTGGCGGAAGTGGTCTATGATGGGGCCAAAAATGTCGGTTCAAAGGTACAGAATCAGTTAGGAGAACAGGTTCAGCGAATTAAAAGCAAGAAGTCTTTTTATAATCAGGCGAATGATGCCTCCTTTATTGATGATGGCCCGGCGATGTCTCAAAATACATCAAATGATGCTATTACCGATACTGGGGATATAAATACCATAATTAAACTGGATGGCAGTACAGATGCCCCAACTTGGCAGGCGCTGGAGCCAACAGGGGGAAAGGTGCCCTTTGACGGTCCTGATATGAATGGCTATGTGGAAAGTGATTATGGCCATGGATATAGTCAGTCTGAATATGGTAATGAAGCATACGTCAGTGAATTTGCCCAAAAGGCCGCTGGCAAGTTAAATAAAAACCTGAAGAAACTGGATACTTCTGGTTTTGTTAATGTGCAGGAAAACAAAATTCCCGATAAGGCCTTTGATAATTGGCGGTTTAGAAATAACGGGGAAGATATGGAAGAATTGACCCCGGAAGAATTGGCAGAATTTGAAGCCTTGAACAATCAAAATTGGCAAGATATTCAGCCTGAAGAGGAAGCAGAAGCAGAAACCGAAACCGAAACCGAAATCGAAGTCGAAGAAGAATTTGTGGACTCCACTACTGATGAAAGCCCTCTGATTGTTAGTTCCATTGATGAATTATTGACGGATGATCATGAGGATACTAATAATGCTGATGATAATGACAATACGGATGACAGTGATGAAAGTACGGAGCCGGAGTCCGAAATATTTGAATTTGACGGCATTGATGAGATCGTTGAACCAGAGGAATTTACAGATGAAGCGGCTGAAGAAGGTTTTGCCATAGAGTTTAGCTCGGACAATGAGGGAGAGTCCTCCTTTACCAAGAGCTTGCCGGAAGAGGAAATAGATGCCCCAGCCGAGGAATTCGATGCTGTAGCTGCTGAAGACCAGCAGGAAGAACCGGCAGAGGTAGTAGATAAGCTGGAGTTAGCGGCCCAACTTACAGAGGAAAGTGCTGCTTCTGCCATAGAAGAAAAGCCATTGCCTCCTTATGAAGTACCGGATGTTAATCTTATATTAGATAAGAAAAACAAGGAAAAGGATGAGGAGCTGGAGCAGGAAATATCCGAGAAGGCCAAGGTATTGGCCCAAACCTTGCAGGATTTTAAGGTTAAAGCCAATATTTTAAGTGCCTGTCATGGCCCGGCCGTAACCCGCTACGAGGTGAAGCTGGCTCCGGGAGTAAAGGTAAACAAGCTCACTGGCTTGGCCGATGATATCGCCCTTAGTATGGCGGCTTCTTCCGTGCGTATTGAACAGATACAAAATAGATCCACTATTGGTATAGAGGTACCAAATCGCAAGCTGGAAAGTGTTCAGCTGCGGGAAGTTTTGGAAAATGCTGCCTTTAAGGAAGCTAAATCCAACCTCACCGTGGGCTTTGGTAAGGATATTAGTGGTAAGGCAATTTTTGCCAATCTGGCGGATATGCCTCATTTGCTGGTTGCTGGTGCTACCGGTTCCGGTAAATCCGTATGTATTAACACCATTGTTACCAGTATTTTGTTTAAGGCCAAGCCGGATGAGGTCAAATTCATTATGATTGACCCGAAGATGGTGGAGCTGTCGGTTTATAACGACATTCCTCATCTGATGGTTCCGGTGGTTACCGATGCTCGGAAGGCTGCGGCAGTGCTTAACTGGTCGGTACAGGAAATGGAAAAACGCTACGGTCTTATTGCCGAAGCCGGAGTGCGGAATATCGAAACCTATAATCAGTATTATGCTGATGATAAGGCCAAACAGATGCCTTCAGTGGTCATTATTATTGATGAGTTGGCGGATTTGATGATGGTGGCTCCTCACGATGTGGAGGATGCTATCTGCCGCTTGGCCCAGAAAGCACGAGCTGCAGGAATCTATTTGGTGTTGGCTACACAGCGGCCGTCGGTAAATGTTATTACCGGTGTTATCAAGGCGAATATTCCATCTCGTATTTCCTTTGCGGTAACCTCCCAGATTGACTCTCGCACTATTTTGGATTCCGCTGGAGCAGAAAAGCTGCTGGGTAAGGGCGATATGCTCTTTAAACCACAAACGGAGCCGAAGGCAGTCCGAGTACAGGGAGCCTTTGTCAGCGATCTGGAAGTTGAGCGGTTGGTGGAAAGTATTCTGCAGCAGGGTCATAAATGCGAAATCAATCAGGATTTGGTGGATTTTACCAACAGAGCCGATAATGAGGGCGAGAATGGTGAGCCAGGCGTAAAGGGCAAGAGCAATGTGGATGAGCTGTTGCGTCAGGCTGTTGAGCTGGTGATGCAGACAGGTAATGCTTCGGCCTCCAGCTTCCAGCGTCGGTATCATATTGGTTATACCAGGGCTGGCAGATTACTGGATACTATGGAGCAATTGAACATCGTTGGCCCACCTCAGGGCAGTAAACCGCGGGAAATCCTCGTTACCGAGGATCAGGCCTTTGAAATAATGGATAAATTGGAAGAGTATTTGAAGGAAGAGAAGTAATTTTGGCATTAGCTAGTATGAATATGCTGGAAGGCAGTATTTGGGACAAAATATTAAAATTTGCCATTCCCTTGGCGGCCACCAGTATTATGCAGCAGCTGTTCAATGCCACCGATGTGGCGGTGGTTGGACAGTTTGTAGGCAAGGAAGCGTTGGCAGCGGTAGGTGCCAATGCTATTGTCATTAATTTAATGCTCAACCTGGTTATAGGTTTGTCCATTGGTGCCAACGTGGTCTGTGCAATGCGAATAGGCTCCAAGGATTATCTGCGGATAAAAAAGACCATACATACCTCTATCGTTTTGGCCTTTACCAGTGGTATTGTGCTGGCAATTTTTGGTGTGTATTTTGCCCCGGATATTTTACGCATGGTGGATACCCCGGAGCATATTATGGACCAGGCGGTGCTGTATCTCCGTATTCTTATGGGTGGCGTGCCAATTATGCTGGTGTATAATTTTGGCGCTTCACTTTTGCGGGCCAAGGGAGATACCAAGCGTCCCCTTTATGCCATGTTATGTGCAGGAACTGTCAATGTGCTGTTGAATTTGTTCTTTGTAACTCAACTGGGCATGGCGGTTGAGGGGGTGGCCATTGCTACAGTTTTGGCCAGTTGTTTCAGTGCCTGCCTCATGGTGTATTGGTTACATAACGAACAAGGTCCCATGCAGCTGCGTTTTGATAAGCTCAGTGTGGATACCAACATTCTCATCCATATTTGTAAAGTTGGTTTGCCAACGGGGTTTCAGGGGATGGTATTTTCCTTTTCCAATGTTATTATTCAGGTGGCATTAAATAATTTAGGCGCTGAAGTAGTGGCAGCTACGGCTATCGCCCTTAATTTTGAATTTGCGGGCTTCTTTATTTTACAAGCCTTTTCCCAGGCCGCTACCACCTTTGTGGGGCAAAATTACGGTGCCAAGAATATTGCCCGTTGTCGTC
>CACZYN010000034.1 GCA_902785445.1 uncultured Anaerovibrio sp. | reverse complement strand
ATCTGTACGCTGTCCTGTATTTATAATCATCCCCCATCACCGCCTTCCCAAATACCCAATTAAATACATATTATCTAATTATTTTGGGCGATTTGTTCCTTATCAAACTTCCGGGCAAAGATAATCCACACTATAGCTATATATATCATAAACTGTCCTATAGTGGTGGCGCAATCGAAAAAACCGGCTCCCCGAAATACCACATCCCTGATAAACTTAAATTCCCAAGTCAACGGGAAAATCTGATTGAACCAATGCACCCACTCTGGCATCAAGGTCATGGGCACGCCGTATCCGCCAAAGATAAAGCCCCCTGGCACAAACAAGATCATTCGGCTGGAGGCCGCCCCGGGATTAGCTGCCCCCCAGCCCATTATCAGGGAAATCATCCCCAAGGTGATAATATAAATGGCCTGAACGAAAAAGTATAATAATATACTTCCGGAAAAATTAATATCTCCCCAAAACCGCAGAACCACAAGACCTATGAAGTTGGCAATTAGCCAACAACCGCAATAGGGTAGCAGTCGCTGCAGCAAATCATAGGCTGTACCTAATTTCAAATGCAGGGCCATTTTCCCTTCCTGCCGCAGCCGGGGTACCATCCCCAAGGTGGCAAAGGCAAAAAACATACTGGAAAAGAAAATCAAAAAACCAATAACTTCACCATTGCTGGCGGAATCACTGGGATTGAACAAACTGCGGGACACCAGCTTGGTACCTCCCTGTATGGTATCTCCGGTACCCAAGGATGGATTATTCACATCCGCCACAATTTCATTTAAGGCTTCCCGTACACCACTGAGGGCTGATGAGCTGGTATTGTCGTAAAATACACCAATATCCACCGCCTCACCATTATAGTGGTTTTTCTCCATGCCCTGTGGAAAATACACCACCGCATAAGCCTTGTCCCGATACATGAGCTCATTGGGCTCCACTGGGGTATTGATAACCGCCTTAACGGCAATTAACTGGGAATTATTCAAATCATTGATTATTTCCCGGCTATAATGGGAATTATCCAAATCTATAACCATTATTGGAGTATCCTTGGCATAGTTTAGTCCCAGCATGACGCTAAAAATAACCGTTATTACCAAAGATACCATAATGGAAACCTTCTCATAGGGCATTCCCTGACCGGACAGCAAGGTCTTTAATTCGTCACGAAAGGCCTTCATCTAAGCTTCACTCCCATCGTCATCCCTGGCATAATTCCTTCCGTTGGCTCCAAATATATCCGCATTTGAAAGGAAGTCAAATCTGCCTGTCCCTTTTCCCTGGTCATACGCAAGTCGGCAAAACCGGGAGCCTGGGTCATCAGACGGATAGTACCCGTAGCTTTCTTACGACCGGCTACAGAAATTGCCTCAATTTCATCCCCTTCATGATATTTTTCAATATTTTCCTCACTAACATAAATATCAAAATAATAACGGCTGCTTTCCATAAGGATTACTGGGCTATTAGCTGCTACCATTTCCCCTTCCTTGGCCAAAATCTTGACAATTTTGCCATCCTCCGGTGCCCGCAGGGTAAGCCGATCTTTCTTTACCTTTAATTCCTTGAGCTGAACCTCCATGCTTTTTAACTGCTGCACCAATGCCTCCACATCATTCAGCATGTTGGCAGCACTCTGACGCTGCAAATCAATAGTTGGCAAATTCAAGGACTCTGTGTTCCCCGTATCAGTTGTACCGGCCAGCAAACGACTTAAAAGCTGTTTTTGCTGGGCCATGTTGGCTGCCGAAACCTGCAAGGATGTCTGGGCGGCATCCAGCTCCGACTGCGAAATAGCCCCACATTCCTTCAGGTTCTTTTTCCGCTCATAATCCAGGCAGCTATTGTTATAGGTAGCCTCTGCGGCCTCCACCGCAGCCCGTTGCTGATCAATCTGCCGAAAACTCTGCTGCTCGTCTGTATTTACCCGGGACATGGAAATATTAGCACTGCCCCCGGCGGATTTAATCTGGGCTTCCATTTGAGCCATCTGGGCCTCCAGCTTGGCAATGGCTAAATCCACATCGGTACTGTCCAACACCATGAGTACATCGCCTTTTTTTACCATCTGGGCTTCCTCAACATTTTCCTTTACAAGCCTTCCACCCACAGAGTCAAAGGAAACCTTGACCTGTTCAGCCGTGAGGATTCCTTCCTTTTTTTCAGTGGCCAATACCAGGGCATCATTACCGGTATACATCAGCAGCAAGCCCGCCAAAATCATAATGCCCACAAAAATAATTCCAAACTTCTTTGCTTTTTTCCGCTTATCCATCATTACCTCCACATTTAGTTCACTGACACTTAGTACACTGACACCAGACAAACAAAAACCGACTAATACATTATCCCAAAGCAACCGCAGTTTCCGTCCCTACGGTTGTCGATAATGTATCAGCCGGTGAAATTTCCCATAAATGGGCGACGCCATCCAGCGCGTTATTAAATTTAAGTCTTGGTTATAATACGATAAAAATATTTTCCCGTCAAGTATTTTTTTATACTGCCCAACAGCATCTATATATTACCATTCAAAGGTTGCCCAGCGGTCGTTCATATTATGCAAAAGCCAAGCAAAGAGCTTACCCCGAATGGAATACTTTTTCATCTCCTCATTAAAGCTATGTTCCTCAATAAGCCTTATACCATCAGTTAAATCAACTATTTCCTGAGCTGTATCTGTACCGGACCTAAAATGGGCCTTGGTGTTTGATACTGTATCATGATGCTTCTCATTCTTTTGCATCAGCTTGCTGTTTTGCTCGGCAATCAAAATTCCAGTGGAAAAGTTGTCCTTCAAAACATTCAGCAAGGTGCGAATCTGTTCCAGGGTAAAATACATAAACAAGCCCTCAGCAATAAATACTGGCTTGGATTGTCTTCCCACAAGAACCTTCTGCACCTCCGGGCACCAGTCAGCCTCCAAAACGTTACCGGCCAGCATCGTCACCCTTTCTTGCTCCGAAAAGGCCTTTTTCCTGGCTGCAATGGAATCTGGCAGATCCAAATCAAACCACCAAATCTGGCCATTATCCACCCGCGAAAACCGATTATCAAAGCCCGCTCCCATATTCACTACCACAGTATCAGGAGCCTTCGCAATTATTTCCTTTAACTGGCGGTCCAGCATGATAGTCCTTGCCACTACCCCCTCATGGGATAAAAATTTGTCGTACGGTTTTGTGTCAATATGGAGTACATTGATGATTTCCACGGCCTTTTCATCCTTAATACGCGCATTAGGCCGCAAAGTCTCACTGGCTTTAATTGCCAGCGGAATAAGTGCTGTAGTCTGAACATCCCCTAATTCAAGTTCCATAATAATCCCCCCTACTCTAAATAAAATGATAACCATTCTCATTTGTGCAGGTAAATATTATCATGATTAATTAAATCTGTCAACTAAAGATTTTATTCATTAGCAAAAATTAAAAACCGCCCGAAGGCGGTTTTTTTATAGATATCGTTTTAACAATACGCCAATGCGTCCCTTTTTGGTTTGTCCCCGGACTTCTACCACTTCAATACGTCCCCGGCCTCGCATGGAAAGTACATCTCCCTCTTTGACCTGCTGGGAAGCATTCTTCACTGGCTGCCAGTTGAGTTTCAACTTATCAGCCGCGATATCTGAGGCTGCCCGACTGCGGGATGAACCATATCCCGCGGCAGCAATGGAATCCACCCGCAGAGAAGCTACCGTGGCCTTTATTTCTTTGCAACGTTCTTCCTTCGGGGTTATATTGGCTAAATCATCTTCCTCGCAGGACACACTGCTATGACCAATTTGCGTTAAATTATCCAGCAGGAAGGCTCCCATCTTATCATCAGCCAAAATACGAGCTGTGGCCCCACCCATGAGGATATCACCGATTCGGTCCCGCTCAATCCCCAGTCCCATTAAGGAACCAAGCACATCACGATGACCTATATGTTCATATTGACCATTCCAGCTGGCCTTAATGACTACTATATCGTAGCCGGGGTTACCGCCAAAGGACTCATCAATAAACATAGCCCGCTGACGTTCCGCCCCCTGATAACCTCCATCAAAGTCCACCCGGATACCAGGATAATTTGCTGCTATTGTTTCAGCAATTTCCTGGCCATAGGGATCCAGAAAGCCACTCACGCGAAACTTCTGGGTACGCTGAACTTGTTCGGCCATGTCCACCAGTTTAATGGCGGTTTCCGCCCCTTCCGTTCCTTTATAAAACCGTATTATTTTTTCCCGTTGTTCAGAACTTGCCATGTAAAATTATTTCCCCAATTCCTTAGAGCGTTCAGTACCCGCAATAACCGCATCAATCAGCGCTCCACGAATACCCTGTTGCTCCAATACACGAATTCCGGCTATAGTCGTACCCGCCGGACTTGTAACCTGATCCCGGAGAACATCCGGATGTTTACCGGTTTCCAAAACCATCTTGGCTGCACCCAGCAAGGTCTGAGCTGCCAAAAGAATAGCTGTCTTGCGAGGCAAACCAGCGGCAACGCCACCATCAGCCAGAGCATCAATCATCAAAAAGCCATAGGCCGGACCACTGCCAGACAGACCCGTTGCGGCATCCAGCAAGCTTTCCGGTACTTCCACAGCCTGACCACAGGAATCAAGAATATCTCTGATATTCTTGGCAGCCTTTACAGATACTCTTTCATTACGGGCATAGCAGGACATACCTTCCCCAACGGCCAAAGGAGTATTCGGCATAATCCTAACTATAGGATTTTTCGGAAAATACTCATTGATGGTCTTCATAGGCAAACCAGCCACGATGGAAGCTATCAAAACATCTTCCGGAACCTTGCCCTTCAGTGCGGCCATAACCTTGGTTACCACCTGTGGCTTTACAGCCAAAATCAACGAATCCAATCCGGCATTTTTAACAAAATCGTCATCAGTAACCGCATTAACGCCATGAGTTTTCTTAAGCTCCTGACATCTTTCTTCCCGAATCTCCGAGACAAATACATCCTTGGAAGCTACCAATCCTTTGGACAGAGCACCTGTTAAAATAGATTCTCCCATTGCTCCGCCACCGATAAATCCAATTTTCATACATGTCACCAGCCTTTTTTTGGATAGATTTTATTTATTTTCCCATGGCATATTTGTAATGCCATGATTTTGCTGACTAACTGCAATATTAACGTTCTTAGGTGCAAATAACCAAACATTACGGCTAATTTTGTTCACTGCACCATCAATAGCATAAATAGTACCACTAACAAAATCAATGATGCGGATAGCTGTCTGCTCTTCTACATTCTCCAGATTAATAACCACTGGACGTTTTTCCTTCAAGCAATTAGCAATCTGCTGGCAATCATCAATACTTTTCGGATTGATGACAACCACCTTCATCATGGAATTCGCCAAAGCTGCGGCAGAGCCTCCCTCACGAACCGATGTTGAACCAGTATTCATTCCTACCACCTTCCTGTCATAAACGCTGCGACGGGTATTCCCGCTTACAGGCTCAGCTGGTTTTACCTTGGGTTCAACTGGCCCTTCGTTATCCTCCATAATAGACTCCAACAGTCTCTCGTCCTCTTCAGTTTCCTTTATGCCTATTTTCTCCAAAAAAGAATCTATCTTCCCCACAGGACGTCCTCCTTACACACAGAACTTGGCTATTATCAATATTGTCTTGGGCCGAAAATACCCGTTCCAACCCGGACCATATTTGCCCCTTCTTCAACAGCAATTTGATAGTCATGAGTCATACCCATTGACAAGTATAAAATATTCGCTGTCTTGAAGTCCATTTCCTTCACTTTTTGAAAAATTTTATACATTTTTGCGAATAAAGGCCGACATTCTTCCACATCTTCATAGTTTGGTGCTATACACATAAGCCCCATCAACTGTAAATTGGCTAATTCATCCACCTTATACAGCAATTCATCCAAATCTTCTTCATAAATCCCTGATTTGGAATCCTCCTTGGCCAGATTTACCTGCACCAGCACCTTTTGTATTTTATTTATCCCCGCTGCGGCATTGTTAATCGCCTCAGCCAAATGCAAAGAATCTACTGAATGAATTATATCAAAAATTTTAACTGCTTGCTTGACTTTATTGGTCTGTAAATGACCAATAAGGTGCCAGGTTACCTCCCGATCAAGGGTAGCATATTTTTCCTTGGCTTCCTGAATACGGTTTTCCCCAATGTCCGTAACTCCGGCGTCAATAGCCTCACGCATAGCTGCCACATCGTGATTTTTGGTCACTGCAATAAGCAGTACATCATCTTTTTTTTCACTGCTCCGGTTTTCCGCAGCATTTTTTATATTATCCTTTACCCCTTGTAATCTCTCAGCTATCATAACATCACCCTCTGGGAATAATTCTATCTTATGGACAACACTGCCGCAATTCGTCCGGTTCTGCCACCATCAGCCCGATAGGAAAAAAACTGACGATTATTGCAGGCGGTACACACGTTGGCTACATCGATTTTTTCTTCAGCCAAACCAGCCTCCATAAGCTGTAATTTATTGGTCTTGGCCAAATCAAGATGAAACTTTTCATCCGTTGATTTAGTAAGTATTTCTTGGGCAAAATTCGGAAAGGCTTCCTGGAATTGCTCGGCCACTTCGCTGCCCACTTCATAACAGCAGGCTCCTATAGCCGGACCAATACCTGCCAAAATATCCGCAGGTTGGCAGCCATATTCCTTCACTATAAGCTCCACGGTTTTCCGTCCAATGGATTTTACCGTACCCTTCCAACCACCATGGGCCACACCTATGACTTTTTTTATCGGATCAGCCAGCATTATTGGCGTACAATCAGCAAAATACAACATCAAAGGTAAAGCCCGTTCATTGGTAATCAAGGCATCCATTCCGGGGATACTGTCCTCATAGGCATACATGCCCCGACCAGCCTGCTCCTTGGTAACCTTGGCAATACCAAAGCCATGAACCTGCTGACAGGAAACGCCGATGTTTAGCTTAAGTCCCAATCCCGCAAAAAACTTTTCCCGATTTTTTTTGACATTTTCCACCTTATCATTTACATGTAAGCCCAGATTTAAGCTATCCAAAGCACCCTGACTTACTCCGCCATGCCGGGTGGAAATTCCATGAACAAACACATCATCAGGAAAAATCGAAAACTTACCAATCCAAAGGTTATTTAATTGGCCTGATACCAATGAAAAGCTCATACTATCCTCACTAAAAATATATCATTTACATACGCCACAGCGTTGGCATCCATCAAAGCACTGAATGGTGTGCTTAGGAATTTCCTGCTGTGACTCCAAATATTCTTTCTGTAAATATTCCTTGGTAAAGCCCATATCCAGTATATCCCATGGCAAGGTGTTGTTCAGAGGAATCGCCTGACTTACCAAATCCTCCATGGTGAGTCCATGCTGTTTTAACACTGATTTCATGGCCTTGCTGCCACCATTTGCAAAAGCTTCCCAAAGGAACTGGCCTGTTTCCCGATTACCACGGGCCAGTACGGCCTGCACATAGGCATCCCGCGGTGACTCGGCAATTATTTCAATATTATGGCGTTTCTTCAAAGCGTTGGTTATATTTTTTAACGCCGACTGAATATACTTTATTGGGGCCATAGGAGCCCACTGAAATGGGGTAAAGGGCTTAGGAATAAAAGGATTTATGCTCAAAGTGAGACGGCCAGTGGCCCCTTGTTCCTCCATAAAGTCCTTTAGCTTTATGGCCATATCGATTATACCCTGAATATCCGTTGGGGTTTCACCAGGCAAACCAATCATAATATATAACCGGAAATTGCGAATACCAGCGGTAATTCCCATGGCCATAGCCCTTAAAAGATGTTCCTCTTCTATGCCCTTATTGATTACTGCCCGCATACGGACACTGCCAGCCTCCGGTGCCATGGTCAGTGTCTTTAAGCCACTTTGAGCCAAGGAGTCCACCAGTTCCTGGGTAACCGAGTCAGCCCGGAAAGACGCCACAGACATGCTGAGCCCATCGCCTAAAATCTCCTTACATAATTGGTCAATTTCCGGATAATCGGAAATGGCCGCTCCCATGAGTCCTACTCGCCGACCATTCTTCTTGGCTCCCAAAAGCATTTTTTCGATGGCTGCCAAGGAACGGTTACGGGGCCGACGAAAACAATAGCCTGCCATACAAAAACGACAATGACGGCCACAACCTCGGGCAATTTCCACTAAATGAAGATTGAACTCGGTATTTTCCGTGTAAATCGCCGTTTCACCAGGATAATCATCCAGATTTTCCAACCATTGGCGGTTTATTTTATCTGGCGCATCACCAATGGGGGTAACACTTGCCGAAAATTTATCACCATTAGCATAGGTTACCTTGTAGCAGGCAGGCACATATACTCCGGGTATTTTAGCCAAAAGGGCCAAAATTTCCCCCTTGGATTTACCAGTAGCCTTGGCCTGATTATAGACTTCCATGAAGGCAGGCATTACAGCCTCCCCTTCACCGATAATAAAGGCATCCATAAACCGACTCATTGGCTCCGGATTAAAGGTTGCACACGGTCCGCCGGCAATTACCAGAGGATCCTGCTCCCCTCGGTCTGAAGCCAAAGGCTTAATTTTGCCCAGCTCCAACATCCCTAAAATGTTGAAAAAATCCATTTCAAAGGACATAATAAACGCCAATATATCAAAGGAGGACACTCCACTTTGAGTCTCCATTGTCATCAGCTGGACTTTATGTTTTACATATTCCGCCTGTAGTTTTTTTTCAGGAAGAAAACAACGCTCACAAGCAGTATCCTTCCGTTGATTTAGCAGGCGGTAAACAATATGCAGGCCCAGATTGGACATGCCCACAAAATATGAATTTGGATAGGCCAGGGCCACGCGAGTACGCCCCCCAGCCGGATAAATATAATATCCTTTTTCTTCTTGCAGCAGGTCTTTAAGCTGCTCCTTCAACCGCCAGGACAAATATCTTCCTCCAGTCAGTTCTCCTCATCAGCCAGCAATACATCCAATTCATGCCGGAAGCTGTTTATATCCGAAAATTTTCTATATACGGAAGCAAAGCGAATATAGGCAACCTGATCAAAATTTTTCAATTTCTTCAAGGTCATTTCTCCGATAGCCTTGGATGTGGCTTCCTGCTCGTACTCTCTGCGAATGGATTGCTCAATATCACTGGCTAAAGCCACGATGCTTTCCAAGGATTTCTCCCGTTTATCGCAGGCTCTGATCAGACCATTCAGCAATTTGTTGCGGTCAAAAACTTCCCTGGCCCCGCCATGCTTAATGACCATTAAAGGCAACTGCTCCACAGTTTCAAAGGTAGTAAACCGTTTGCCACAATTTCCGCAAATACGGCGACGTCTTATGGCCCGGCCTTCATCAACGGCCCGAGAATCTACTACCCGACTGGCTTCCTTATTGCAATGTGGACAAAGCATTACTGCACCTTCTTACTTTTCGTTCTTTTTGAATATTTTTTCTTGGGATGTTTGCCTTCCTGAACCTTTTTCTCCGGCCTGATGAGACAGTGGGGGCCAAAACCGATTAAATCCGGTCGATGAGCAATTTCCAATGCCTTCCTGACCAGATTATAATTCTCTGGCAGCCAATATTGCATCAGCGCCCGTTGCATAGCCTTTTCTTCCGGCTTTTTGGCCGTATACACCTTAGCCCCGGTCAAAGGATTTATACCGCTGTACCACATACACGTAGACAAGGTACCAGGCGTTGGGATAAAATCCTGTACCTGCTGAGGATGATAGCCCATTTTCTTGATAAACTCCGCCAGCTCAATAGCATCCGCCAGGGTAGCTCCTGGATGACTGGACATGAAATACGGCACCAAGTACTGTTTTTTACCCAGCTTCTTATTCATGGCCTCAAACCGCTCCACAAAGCGGATATAGACCTTTTTAGGTGATTTCCCCATCATATGGGTAACCTTATCTGAAATATGCTCCGGGGCAATTTTAAGCTGACCACTTATATGATACTCACACAATTCCCGCAGAAAATCATCCTTGGCCAGCATCAGATAATCAAAGCGAATACCGGAGCGGATAAACACCTTTTTTATCCCCGGTAAAGCCCGCACTTTACGCAACAAGGCCAAATAACCACTATGATCAACTGTGAGATTTTTGCACACTTCCGGTGATAAACACTGTTTCCCATGGCAAGTACCCCGCTTTAGCTGCTCATCGCAGGAGGTACGATGGAAATTGGCTGTAGGCCCGCCAAGGTCATGAATGTATCCCTTAAAATCCGGCAGCTTGGTGAGGATTTTTGCCTCCCGTAATATGGACTCGTCACTACGCCTTTGAATAATGCGGCCCTGATGGGAAATAATCGCACAGAAGTTACAGCCGCCAAAACAGCCGCGATGAGCCACAATACTGAACTTTACCTCATCATAGGCTGGTACACCTCCAGCCTTATCATAAATGGGATGCCAGCTTCGTTCATAGGGCAAATCGTATATTTCATCCATTTCCCCCACACTAAGAGGTTTGGCTGGTGGATTTTGTACAATACACCAATTCCCATTCTGTTGAGCCAGCTTTTTCCCCCGAAAGGCATCCTGCTCCAAATATTCCGTTTTAAAGGCTTCAGCAAACTTTTCCTTGCTTTGGGTTACATCATTATAGGACGGAAGCGCTGTATAGTCCCATATATAGTCAAAATTGGGCACCTTAAAACAAGTCCCCTGAACATCCTGAATATTCTGTATCTCTACTCCCTGGTGAAGCTGAGCAGCCACTTCTATAAGCTGGCGCTCCCCCATACCATAAATGAGCATATCAGCTTCACTGTCGGCCAATATGGATTTTCTGACCGAATTTTCCCAATAATCATAATGGGCAAATCGTCTTAAACTGGCCTCAATACCGCCAATGATAATTGGAACATCCTTACCCCAGCATTCCCTAATCAGTTTGGCATACACTACCACAGCCCGTTCCGGCCGTCGGCCCGCCTTCCCGCCTGGGGAATACAAATCCTGATGCCGGACCTTTTTGGCTGCCGTAAACTTATTTAACTGGGAATCCAAGTTTCCACTTGAAACAAGAAAGCCCAGTCTGGGTTTTCCCAGACGGGCGAAATCTTTGGTGCTATGCCAATCCGGCTGGGGAATAAGCCCCACCTTATAGCCGTGCTTTTCCAAAAGGCGACACAATATGGCCGGACCAAAGCTGGGATGATCCACGTAGGCATCCCCTGAAACAAAGATAAAATCCAGCTGTTCCCAGCCCCTTATGGCCATATCAGACTTTGATATTGGTAAAAAGCTCATTAAATCACACCATGTATATTAATTTGGTTTCTTACTCTTGTTGGAGTCCTTAGTATTATTAGTTTTTTTAGTGTTATTAGTAGTTTTATCAGTGTTGTCACTGTTATTTTTTACACTACTATTATCAGACTTTGTGGTATTGGACTCGGTTGAAGACTTGGCAGCGGCAGCACCATCACTGTCCTTGGTCATAGTCCGCTCTACCACCTGACCATTGCCACCGGGCAGTAATGGAGACTTTTTCCTTACCCTTCCAGTTCATTTCCTTGCCTTTTTCGGCCATACCTTCAAAGACACTCTTGCCGTCAACGGAAACCGACAACCAGCAAACATCATCAAACTTCGCAGTAACATCAACCTCATCGTACTTTTTAGCAGCAGCATTTTCCTGATTCTTGTTACTGTCTTTTTTGGTTTGTTCAGTTTTTACAGTAGGCTTAGTGGTAGGCTTAGTTGGATTGTCGCTAAAGGCGTACCAAACGCCCCCTAAGAATACTGCCAGCACCACCAAGAGAAGCAAGAATTTACGGGAACCACCCTTTTCTTCCGTACGCTCCCGATAATCCTCCCCGGAAGAGAACAAATTGCTTCCACTATCAGAACGATAAGAATTGGAGGAAGACTTTACTGTAACTGTACGCTGAGGAACATCATCATAATAATAATTTGAATGCTCAACCTGATCAACTGGCTGAACAGGCGAGGAAATATTCCGCTCCGAATTGTACTCCTGTAATAATGAACTGCTATCTATATTTAAAGCTCTAGCATAATTTTTGATAAAGCCCTTAGTATATACATCACCTGGAAGAGAATCGTAATTTCCCTTCTCGATTGCTTCAATATAAACAGACCGTATGCTGGTCTCATTCTCTATATCTTTTATCGTTAGTCCCTGCTTTTCGCGCTCTCGTCTTAAAGTATCACCGAGCATGTTCTAACCTCCTACACAAAAACTCTACTATATTATACATTAGGAACTTTGCATACACAAGGTACGGGCTATATTTTGTAAAAAAAATCACTTACCCATAGCCAGTATTTCTCTATCATAATCTTTTTCATCAAAAAAGCGAGGGCGCAGTTTATTATACCGACGATTAATGATACTTCTTTCCGGATCAAACTCCGCCGTATAAACATCAGCAATATCCAACACCGTATGAATCATGTCATCGGTCATATATGGATTATTAGCATTTGCTAAAACATATCTCGCTAAAGAAGCAATTCTTTCGCTGCGCATTGGATTGCGTTTATA
>CACZYN010000033.1 GCA_902785445.1 uncultured Anaerovibrio sp. | reverse complement strand
TATAAACAAACCCGGGTATGAGATGCACAACACGCATCCCATACCCGGGTTATTTTTATACCTAGATAAATTGTATTTGAACTTTTTTCCCCAACCCAGCAGCTATTCTTTGCAAAGTAGTGATATTAGGTATACACTGACCGTTTTCGATACGACTTATATTAGATTGTCGAATACCAGATTTGGCAGCTAATTCTTTTTGTGAAAGATTTTGCTCCCGACGTGCAGCAATAATCATCTCAGTAATATCAAACTCCAACTGGCTGGCATCCCATTCCTTTTTAAATTCCGGGTCTTGCAATTGCTCATTTAAAAAGCTATCAAAATCATCCATGATTTTCAGTCTCCCTTCTCGCAAGATACTCTTTTTTATACCTTAATGCCCGATCAATCTCAGATGGAGGCGTTTTTCTAGTTTTCTTTACAAATCCGTGCGTCAATACTATTTTATTTCCATCATAGAAAAAATACAAAATTCGTGTGATATTGCCACCTGTTTGAGTGCGTAATTCGAAAATACCACCTCTTAATGGCGAAGACAGAGGTTCTCTCAGCTTGTAGCCATTTAGCTTTAAGTGCTGAATGTTACGAAGAACCTTTACCCTCATCTTTATATCCAATGATAAAAGAAATTCTTCTACAGGTTTCTCTTTATTGAATTTTTCATAATAAATTATATCAAACATAATATATTCCTTTCAAGGAATATGCAGAAATATCCCTACAAGCAAATTTCTTCTATTCATCTTTCTTGTCTTATTTTATTTATAATTATAATAAAATTATATAATATTTTAAAGTTTTACGCACAATATTAATTAAATAATATCACTAAATAAAAAAGCTATGGCCGAGTTCATCATATGATGCCAATCGGTCATAGCCTTATTTAATATATAAGATTTACTTTTAAATATCCTCCAGCTGTTTCTGGCGGGTTTCGGTGCCCAAGGTCATTACCACCACAGATACCACAATAAACACCGCTGCAAACATCATAAATACCTTATCGAAGCCCAGCTGGTTAGCAATCATGATACCTACCAAAGCAGGGGCAATCATGCCGCCGATACGGCCAAAACCTGCTGCCCAACCGCTGCCCAGGGCCCGCATAGCCGTTGGATACAGCTCCGGAGTATAAGTGTAGATAACTCCCCAAGCCCCCAGATTAAAGAAGGACATGGTGGCTCCCCAGAGAAGCAACGTCTCCGAAGATCCGGCATTACCAAAGAAATAGCTGGCCACACCACTCATCAGGAGGAAAATGGACAAGGTATATTTCCGGCCAATCACATCCACCAGCCAAGCAGCACAATAATAGCCAGGCAATTGCGCCAGAGTCATTATCAGCACATACTCAAAGGTCTTTACCACCGCAAAGCCCTGCTGGAAGACAATGGATGGCAGCCACATGAAAATACCGTAGTAACTGAACACAATACCAAACCAAGCCAACCACAGCATTATGGTACGCTTAACGTATTTCCCGGACCACAAAGCACCCGGCCCTGGCTGCTCATTGCTGGCGGTTCCCTGCTCGGCAGGTGTCAGTTCAGCATCAAAGGCCTTGCTCTCCACATGAAGCTTTTTCTCCAGCATGAGAATAATTTCCTTGGCCTCATCAATGCGCTTCTGGGAAATAAGATAACGCACCGACTCCGGCATGTGCAGGCGAATCAGGAACACATACAAGGCCGGCAAAGAGCCAATAAGGAAGGCCATCTTCCAGCCGAATTCCGGTATCAGGAGATAAGCAATGCAGGCCGCTACCAGCCAGCCAATGCCCCAAAAGCTCTCCAGCAATACAATAAATCTCCCCCGCAGCTTGGTAGGTGCATACTCCGACATGAGCGTAGCTGCTACCGGCAATTCACCGCCCAGGCCAAAGCCTACCAGGAAGCGGAAAAACAATAATGCCTCATAATTCCAAGCCAGTGCACACATACCAGTGGCAATAGCATACATCAATACGGTAATAGTAAATACCTGCTTGCGGCCAATCCGGTCCGCTACCGTTCCGGATATAACAGCACCCAGGGCCATACCAATAAGGCCCACACTGCCGATCCAGCCCATCTGATCCGGGGTCAGCCCCCACTCCTTGGCCAATACTGGCAATACAAAGGATATAAGCCCCGTATCCATGGAGTCAAAGAGCCATCCTAAACCAGTCACCAATAATAATTTGTAATGAAATGAGCCTACCGGCATTCTTTCCAGTCTGTCTAAAATCAATTCTTTACACCCTTTCTTGCAAGTGTCATGACAGTTAATTATACACATTTATGTATTTTACTACTTTCCCAATAAAATGCAAGGAAAAAATAAAAAAACATCTCGTTGATATTACTCAACGAGATGTTTAAGTATTCATATTTTATTTGGCCTTACGATAATATACCCGAGCATTTTTAAAGCCTTCCAGCAGCTCCCATTCCGCTACGTTGAAGTCTTTTTCAAACACATCGAACTTGCGGTTATTCAATATCAAATAAACGTCCCTGTCCGTCGGCAATTCTTCCAAAGCCATAAACGGCATTACATTCTTGGCATTCCAACTCTTGCCATCAGGAAGCATATCCGCGATTTGATCTCCATGCTCCAGGCGATACACCATTTTGTCCCCGTAGAACACTGCTGATGTTTTATAATCGCCGTAGCTTACCACCAGATCATTATCCTTGACCCGATCCTTATATACCGCCGCCACATTCTTACTGGAATAGCCTTCATTGGAGCAGGCCGGTACAGCCAAGGTAAAGGTCAATACCGCATATACCGCCAACATAACTCCTACCGTAATCTTTACCAGCTTTTCCCTGTCATAGAGGTAACGAGCCATTAAAATAGCAATTGGCAACAGCCCCGGCAAAGTATAAGTGGTATATTTGGTAGCCATGCACTGAAAAGCTATATTTACCACCAGAGCCCAAGTGAGCAAAAAAGTGGTAGTTTGGTCAAATACAGGCATTTCCCGCCGCTTGATGTATTTAATAATGGCCGCTGGCAGGGTCCAACACCATGGCAGACAGCCGGCAAAGAAAATCATGGTGTAATACCACCACACATCCCACTGCGGATGCTCTGACTGGGTAGCTCGCAGGAAGTTATGCACGCCCAGGAAATTCTCCAAAAAGTCCATGCCATGAATGGTGTACATGGCATAATACCAGCTACCCGCTGTCAACACGTACAGCACCAAGCCGGTAAGCAGCTTCATATGGAGGAATTCCTTTAAATCCCGGCGAATGGCCAGATACACTAAAATTATAAAGCCTGGCATCAACAGACCAATTGGTCCCTTATCCAAAGTAGCCAGTCCGGCCAAAAAATACGACAGATAATAATAATTCCGTTTTTTGGTGCTGTAGCTAAGATAAAAGGTTATCAACACTCCGCCAAAGAACACAAACAGGGTCAAGTCGGTGATAATGGTCTTGGACAACAGCCAATATTCAAAACAGGTACCCAAGATCCCCGCCGCCATAAGACCAGTTTTCCGATCATATATCTTCTTGGTAAAAAGATAAGTTATCACCAAGCCAATAACACCGAAAATCCCTGGAAAGAGGCGGGAGGCAAATTCATTTACACCAAACAGCTTATATGCTGCAATCAATTCCCAGTAGAAAAAAGCCGGTTTATCATACCAGTAATTACCATAAATCCGCGGGGAAACATAGTCTCCGGAGCGAAGCATTTCCAAAGCCGTAAGAGTATAATTGGACTCCACCGGGTCCGTAATGGCTATAGCCCAATTGCCCAGCCAGAACAACACTAGTCCCACTAAGACAATCAAAGAAATATCCTTCTTGGTTGTATCCATTAAATGCTCCTTCTTACACATCAACCCGGCGAATATCTGCGCCCAAGCCAATAAGTTTGGCTACCAAATTGTCATAGCCTCTATCAATATGGTGAATATAGCCAATGGCCGTTTCGCCCTCAGCTACTAAACCAGCCAAAACCATAGCTGCTCCAGCTCTAAGATCTGTAGCCTTTACCTGGCAGCCCTTTAAGGAGGTTACTCCCTCTACCACGGAAGTGCGACCGTCAATTTTGATATTGGCTCCCATACGCTTCAATTCATCTACATGCATGAAGCGATTCTCAAATACCGTTTCCGTAACCATGCTGGAACCCTCTGACACAGTAAGCATAGCCATAAACTGGGCCTGCATATCCGTAGGGAAACCTGGATATGGCATGGTTTTTATATCAACTGCCTTGGTAGTCTTATCACAAGTCACACGAATACCATCGATATTTTCCTCAATGGTTACGCCAGCCTCTTTCAGCTTGGCAATAACCGGCTTCAGATGCTCACTGATGGCATTTTCAATATACACGTCGCCCTTGGTCATGGCTGCTGCCACCATATAGGTACCGGCCTCAATACGATCCGGAATAATGGTGTAATTCTTGCCGGTAAGCTTCTCCACCCCATCAATCTTGATGACATTGGTTCCGGCACCGCGAATTTTAGCACCCATCACGTTGAGATAATTGGCCAAATCGATAATTTCCGGCTCCTGAGCTTGATTTTCAATTATAGTCTGCCCCTCAGCCATGCAGGCCGCCATAATAATATTCTCTGTGGCTCCTACACTTGGGAAGTCCAGATAAATTCTGGCCCCCTTCAGGCCATTAGGTGCACTGGCCTCAATAAAGCCATGACCGATATTAATGTCGGCCCCTAAAGCCTCAAAGCCCTTTAAATGCAAATCGATAGGTCTGGTACCAATTGCACAGCCTCCTGGCAAAGAAATCTTGGCCTTGCCATAACGAGCCAGCAATGGACCAATAATCAGGAAGGAGGCCCGCATCTTTCTTACCAGATCATAAGGTGCCTCACAACTGGTAATATTGGAACAATCCACCTGCAAAGTGTTTTTATCCGGATCCAGATCAGCCTTTACCCCCAACTGAATCAATACCTCGGTCAAGGTATGCACATCATCCAATGCTGGAACTTCCTCCAAGCGACTAGGCGTATCCTGTCCTAACAAAGTGGCGCAAATAATTGGCAGCACAGCATTCTTGGCTCCACTGATTTTTACCCGACCCTTTAGCGGTTTACCACCATTTATAATCAACTTTTCCATTTAAGTAAACTTCCTCCCAAAATAGGCATACTTCTTGAGTGTATTACACTTCAGTTTACCATATATAGAATAAGCATGCAAATAAAAAAATGAGCCAGGCAGATGTGGTCCCCCTGCCTGGCTGGTGTTTGTCTATTACTTGTTCACGCTCTGATAAATTTCCATTACTTCCTTTTTGCCCAATGGATGGAATGTACCCACCTTGATGCTGTCCTCCTTGGTGCAAATATTGGCCATTTTCTCAATATCTTCGTCACTTAATACGCCAATACCCAGCTTGGTGAAACTAGTCGGTGCCCCGATCTGCTCAAAGAATTCTTTGGTAAGGCGGATAGCTGCCCGAGAGCGTTCCTCCGGCGTGCCGGCATTAACGCCCCAAACCCGCTCAGCAAATTGCGCGAAGCGCTCCGGTTTGTCATTATACACATAGGTTGCCCAGGCTGGCCACATAACGGCCAAAGAGGCACCATGGGTCACATTATATACCCCGCTTAGTACATGACCCATTTTATGGCCTGAAAAATCCTTGGATCGGCCCAAACCGGTAAAGCCATTATGGGAAACACTACCACACCACATGATTTCACTCATGGCATCGTAGTTTTTCCGATGGGCCACTGCAATACGACCATATTTAATAACATTCTTCATCAGGGCCTCAGCCACCAAGTCGGTAAATTCGTTACCTTCTACATGAGAAATGTAGCGTTCCAGAGTATGCATCAAGATATCCACTACGCCACAGGCAATTTGGTACGGTGGTAAAGTGAAGGTAAATTCCGGATTCATAATGGCAAAATCCGGACGAATGATATCACTGTGGGCTCCACCTTTTTTGCCAGTGCCATCAATGGTCAGAACCGCCGAATCGCTGGTCTCACTGCCGGCCGCCGAAATGGTCAGCACCACCCCAATAGGGGCACAGGATTCTATCTGCCGTCCCTTTTCCCAATACTCGGCAATATCCACATCCGGATTGGCCAGTCCCACAGCCACAGCCTTGGCCGTATCAATAACACTGCCGCCACCCAGAGCCAATACCATATCCGCATCAAAATCAATAGCCTCGGCGGTTGCCTCCTGAGCAAAGGACAACACTGGATTTGGCTGAACGCCACCCATTGCCTCAAACTCAATATCCGCCTCATTAAGCTGCTCTTCAATTTTTTTCAATATACCATTTTTTTCGACGCTGCCGCCCCCATAGAGCAGGAAGACCTTGCTGCCGCCATGCTGTCTGATTTTATCCGCCAGCTTTTCCTCGGCCCCTTTTCCGAAAACAATATCTGTTGGACAATAAAACTCAAAGTTTTGCATATAAACACCCCTTATACAACTACTGCCGACCAGTACATAATATGCACCAGTCGGCAGAATATAGTTCTTTATTTACAATGTACCAAAAATCCGATCCCCGGCATCGCCCAAGCCAGGAACAATATAGCCCTTTTCGTTAAGCTTTTCATCAATAGCTGCCACATAAACCGGCACATCAGGATGCTCCTCATTGATTACCTTAATTCCTTCAGGAGCTGCCACCAAACACATGAGAACAATGTTCTTGGCACCCTTTTCCTTTAGCAAGGAAATAGCCGCTGCTGAGGAACCACCAGTAGCCAACATAGGGTCAACCACAATCAAAGTACGCTCTGCCACATCTCCTGGGAGCTTACAATAATACTCTACTGGCTTTAAGGTAGCTGGGTCACGATACATACCCACATGGCCCACCCGTGCCGATGGAATCATATTAACCACACCGTTCAAGAGACCCAATCCAGCCCGAAGAATTGGCACAACGCCCACCTTCTTGCCGGCCAAAACCTTGGCCTTGCACTTAGCTACCGGAGTCTCAATATCGATTTCCTGCAATGGGAAATCACGGGTAACCTCATATGTCATAAGCATAGCTATCTCTTCCAGAAGCTGACGGAAATCCTTGGAGCTGGTTTCCTTCTTCCGCATGATAGTGAGCTTATGCTGAATAAGTGGATGATCAACCACAACTGCTTTTAAATCTGACATAATTTTCCTCCTACGAAATAATTTTCCCTAAGAATCATTATACCATATAACTAGGAAAAATTATTCATATAATGGATATTTCTTGCAAAGAGCCGCAACCCGCTCACTGGCCTGCTTCTTTACAGCCTCATCCTCTGGGTTATCCAGAGCCAAAGCAATAATATTACCTACCTCGCGCATATCATCTTCCTTGAAGCCACGGGTAGTCAAAGCTGGGGACCCCAAGCGAATACCACTGGTTACAAACGGACTGAGCTTTTCAAATGGAATGGTATTCTTATTGGCAGTGATACCTACTTCATCCAAAACATTCTGGGCTACCTTACCGGTAATATTCTTATTGGTGAGATCCACCAGCATCAAATGGGTATCGGTACCGCCAGATACAATTCGGAAGCCCTTTTCTATTAACGTTTCAGCCAATGCCTTGGCATTCTTTATAATCTGCTGAGCATATTCCTTGAATTCCGGTGACAAAGCCTCCTTGAAGGCAACTGCCTTGGCAGCAATTACATGCATCAATGGACCGCCCTGAATGCCAGGGAAAATAGCCTTGTTGAACTGCTTGCCAAATTCTGCATCCTTGCAGAGGATCAAGCCGCCCCGTGGACCACGGAGGGTCTTATGGGTGGTGGTAGTAACCACATCAGCGTATGGAACTGGCGATGGGTGCATACCTGTTGCCACCAAACCAGCGATATGGGCAATATCAACCATGAGATAAGCCCCAACGGAATGGGCAATCTCCGCCAATCTAGGGAAATCCAAGGTACGGGCATAAGCGGAAGCACCAGCTACAATCAGCTTTGGCTTGCATTCTTCTGCCATTTTCTGAACTTCGTCGTAATCCAGCTGCTCGGTATCAGCGCTTACGCCATAAGGAACAATCTTGAAATATTTACCGGACATATTTACCGGGCTGCCATGGGTAAGATGGCCACCATCGGTAAGGTTCAGGCCCATTACTGTATCACCAGGAGTCAGAAGCGCAAAAAATACTGCCATATTAGCCTGAGCACCGGAATGAGGCTGCACATTGGCATACTCAGCCCCGAAGAGCTTCTTGGCCCGGTCAATAGCCAGCTGCTCTACCACATCCACGTGTTCGCAGCCGCCATAATACCGCTTGCCTGGATAGCCCTCAGCATACTTGTTGGTGAGCACACTGCCCTGAGCTGCCATTACAGCCGCACTGACAATATTTTCCGAAGCAATAAGCTCCAACTTATTTCTCTGACGATTTAATTCTGCATCAATTACCTTAGCTATTTCAGGGTCAACAACCTTCAAATCATCCATTAAGCTCATTACTAAATCCTCCTGTATGTCCTTATTTATTTTCCAAAGCCATCATCTTTTCGATGCGGCGAATATGGCGTTCACCATTTGAAAATTCCGTAGTCACCCAGGTTCTGACAATTTCCCCGGCTGGGCCAATACCAGTTACCCGGCCCCCCAAGGCCAATACATTGGCATCATTATGTTCCCTGGACATGCGGGCAGAAAAAACATCACCGCACAGAGCAGCCCGAATTCCCTTTATTTTGTTGGCAGCAATGGAAATACCAATGCCAGTACCGCAGAGGACAATGCCTCTATCAGCCTCACCAGTGGTAATTTTGCCACAAACCTTCTCTGCAATATCCGGATAATCCACCGATTCAGAGTTGAAAGTACCCACATCCTCGGTCTCAATATCCTTGAATTCGGCCAGAACCTTCAGCACCTCTGCTTTAAGCTCCACAGCCCCATGATCACAGCCTACAACAATTTTCATCTATTATGCTCCTTTGTAAAATGTATTCTCACATTACACCAATGTATTTTACCATAGGAAATGTTTTGACACAAGGAAAGTTAAATTAACCTAATCCTTGCTCACGGCACCCATTATATCTTTTTCCGAAATTGCGCCGTGCCGCAGTATCACCGGCTCCTCCCCGGTGCAGTCCACGATGGTGGATTCTATGCCTAAATCACAGGGTCCTCCATCTAAAATAAGGGGAATCAGCCCCTTCATATCCTCGTAAACCATTTGGGCCGAGGTAGGACTGGGATGGGAGGAAATATTGGCGCTGGGTACTGCTAAAGGTACACCTGCCGCTTTCAGTACCGCTAAAGCAATTTCATTATCCGGAATGCGAATACCCACTGTCCGCTTTCCCCCGGTTACTTCCTTGGGAACGGTATCTTTCTTGGGCAAAATTATGGTAATAGGTCCAGGGCAAAAGCGGTCAAAAAGCTTCATGGCCATAGCCGGTACCCGCTGGGCAATATCCTGCACCATGCTTTTATCGGCAATCTGCAGGGAAAAAGCCTTATAGGAAGGCCGCCCCTTGGCATCATAAAGGGATTTTACTGCTGCTACATCCAGACCATTGGCCGCCAGCCCATACACCGTTTCTGTTGGCATAGCTACCAGCTGACCCTGACGGAGCTTCTCAGCGGCTGCCTGTATCAAGGCCGCTTCTTTATTAACATCATCTATCCGAATTATTTCTGTTTCCATAAAATCACTACCCGGTCAATTCCCGCCAAATCTTTAATTATCTCGCAGCGGCCCCAGCCATGCTCCTGACCAAGCTTCCTTAAGGGCTCAGCTTGATTAATGCCGATTTCCATAGCCAAAAATCCGCCATCTTCCAAAAGTTCACCCGCTTCAGCCACCAACCGCCGATAGCAATCCAAGCCATCAGCACCAGCTGCCAGGGCGGAAACCGGTTCAAACTCCTTTACATCCGGCTCCAAACCGGCAATATCCCCCTCAGGAATATAGGGTGGGTTGGATACTATGGCTGTAAATTTGCGATTCTTTATAGGCTCCAGCAAATCTCCCTGGAAAAACTCTATCCTATCTGACAATCCAAATCTTTGGGCATTATCCCGGGCCACTTCAAGGGCCTTGTCGGAAATATCCACCGTTACCGCCAGTAACGAGGACAAATAATTCAATAAGGACAAGCATATGGCTCCGGTACCGGTACCAATATCAGCAATTGTTCCCCTATTATCTTCGATGGTTTTCAGTCGGGAAATCACAGCTTCCACCAATATCTCCGTATCCGGCCGCGGTATCAAGGTATCCTCCGTCACCTTGAAATCCAATCCCATAAAATCCTTATGCCCTACAATATAGGCCACTGGCTTGTGGCGCACCCGCTGGCGGATATATTCCTTATACTGGGCCAGTTCCGAGGGATTCAACGGTTGGTCAAAATGAACATACAGATGAATCCGTTCCTTATTCAGCACATGACAAAGAAGCACCTCGCCATCCAGACGGGGTGTATCGATGCCAGCCTTGGCAAAATATTCCTCGGTCCATTTAAGGATTTTACCTATAGTCCATATTTCTTCTGCCATTATTGCCTCATAACACTGTATATTTATCAGTTAGCCGGTTTCATGCGTTCAGCCTGATCCGCCGTAATCAAACCATTTAATAATTCATCCAGCTGACCGTCCAAGACAAAATCCAATTTGTGCAAGGTTAAGCCTATCCGATGGTCAGTAACACGCCCCTGTGGGAAATTGTAGGTTCTTATCCGCTCACTGCGGTCACCGGAGCCCACCTGACTTTTTCGGTCGGCAGCGATGGTATCTGCCTGAGCCTGCTGGGCCTGCTCCAATACTCTGGCTCGAAGCACACGCATGGCTTTCTCCTTGTTTTTCAGCTGGGATTTTTCATCCTGACACTGAACCACAATCCCCGTTGGCAAATGGGTAATGCGAATGGCCGATTCCGTCTTGTTAACGTACTGACCACCGGCTCCACCAGCCCGATAGGTATCAATCTTTAAATCCTCCGCGCGAATATCCACTTCCACATCATCGGCTTCCGGCAACACGGCAACGGTTACCGCCGAGGTATGGATACGGCCGCCGGATTCAGTAACCGGCACACGCTGTACTCGATGAGTACCACTTTCGTATTTCAGCTTGCTATAGGCGCCATCGCCTTCTACAGCAAAGGATATTTCTTTAAACCCACCGATTTCCGTGGCATTGGCATCGATAATGCTGACCTTCCAGCCCTGGCCTTCAGCATAACGGGAGTACATGCGAAACAGATCCCCGGCAAACAGGGCCGCTTCTTCACCGCCTACGCCACCGCGGATTTCCACAATGACATTTTTGTCATCATTAGGGTCCCGGGGCAACAACATGATTGGCAACTCATTATCCAGTTCTTCCTTGCGCTTACGGAATTCGGACAACTCCTCCTCCACCATGTGACGGAATTCATCGTCCTCAATGCCCTCGTCCAGCATTTCCTTGTTGTCATTAATCCCCTGACAGACCTTTTTATATTCCCGATAAGCCTCAATAATCGGCTGCAAGGTGGAATGTTCCTTATTGTAGCGCTGCCAGCGGTTCATGTCCTCCAAAACCGATGGATCGCTGATCAAGGACTCCAGCTCCAGGAATTTATCCTCCACAGCCTGTAATTTATCTAAAATATTCATCAATTCTCCCCAAA
>CACZYN010000032.1 GCA_902785445.1 uncultured Anaerovibrio sp. | reverse complement strand
GGATATGGCTCAGGATATGATAAAGGCCGTAGAGAGTTTCAAGATTGATAAATGATTTGCAACTGAAAAGAGTGCCATAGGGCACTCTTTTTTATTACAGCATTTCGGCCAAATCAAGCAATAGACGCTCGGTTTTTTCCCAACCCAGACACGGGTCAGTGATGGATTTACCATATACACCACCATCAATTTTTTGGCAACCGTCTTCAATGTAGCTTTCTACCATCAAGCCTTTGACAATATGCTTGATGTCAGGGTTGAGATTGCGGGAATTGATAATATCCTTGGCAATCCGTATCTGCTCCAAGCACTTCTTGCCAGAGTTGGCATGGTTGGTATCAATGACCAGAGCAGGATTTTCCAGTTCCCGTCCCTCATACATTTTAATAACCTGAGTGAGGGTCTCATAATGATAATTTGGCAAGCTTTGGCCACTGGAATCAACATAGCCCCGCAGGATGGAATGGGCAAAGGCATTGCCCTTAGTGCGAACCTCCCAACCTCTAAAGAGGAATTCCTGGGAGTGCTGGGCGGCAGCTACGGAGTTAAGCATTACAGATAAATCACCGCTTGGTGGATTTTTTAACCCAACGGGAATTCCCACGCCGCTGGCAATCATGCGGTGGAGTTGGTCCTCGCTGGACCGGGCTCCAACAGCTGCATAGCATAGCAAGTCAGATAAGTAGCGGAAAATTTCAGGATATAAGATTTCCTCTGCGCCGGTGAGGCCAGTTTCTTCAACAACCCTGACGTTGAGTTTTCGAATGGCAATGATACCTTCCAGCATATCTTCCTCACCGGCTGGTGAAGGCTGGTGAAGCATGCCTTTGTAGCCAACCCCAATAGTCCGAGGTTTGTTGGTGTATAACCGGGGAACAATGAAAATCTTATCCTTAATTTTTTCCTGAACCTTGGCTAAGCGGGAAACATAATCCAGTACAGCATCCTCGTTGTCACTGGAGCATGGCCCGATAATCATGGCTAAACGATCATCTTCACCAGAAAATATATCCTTTATGGTTTTATCCCTTTGAACCTTTATTTTCTTGGCCTGGTTACTTATAGGATAGTCCTCCATTATGGACTGAGGGGAGGGTAATACCCGAATAAATTCCATTTCCATGCTCATATATACTTGCTCCTTTTAGGTGAAATACCATATCAATAATTCATCATACAAGTACATGATACATCATTTAGCCCCTATAGTCCAAGGAAAAAAGTAATGTTAACTATAAAATGGATATTGGTTGACAATTATATTTACGAAGAGTATACTTGGTCTTGGTATTATGATTTCTTAGGTACAGAAAGGAAAGTATATGAATAATAGTTTTTCTCCCCATGATTTGGCCAAGATGGCTATGTGTTTGGCAGTGATCAGCGTATCAGCGTATATTGCGTTTCCCTTGCCCTTTACACCGGCAATGGTGGTAGCTTCCACAGCCGCTATGTGTCTGGCTGCCTTTGTTTTGACTCCCAAGCAGACCTTTATTACCTTGGTTGCCTATCTGATTTTAGGCGGTATAGCTGGTTTGCCAATATTGCCAGGTGGTACTGGGGGATTGGGGAGACTGCTGGGGCCCACCGGGGGCTTTTATTTCGCTTGGGTGTTAGCTTATACCTTGGTATCTATGTTTAAAGGAGAAAAAAATAGCTTTAAACGTTATAGCATAGTGGGAATTGTGATAAGCCTGCCAGTGGTCTATATCGGTGGCCTTATTTCCATGATGCTGGTGTTGGACATTGGAATTGAAGCGGCCTTGGTACAGGCAGTATTGCCTTTTATATTTGGTGATGTGGTAAAATGCCTGCTGGCGGCTTTTTTGGGAGTACGGTTGAATCGAGCTTTGGGGAATGGTTGATATAGTATGAATTATTATGATTTGTTAAGAGATGTGTGTAATAATCAGCCAAATAGAATTTTGCTGCAAACAGACGAGTACTGTTATTCCTATAGGGAAATGCTTAGTTTGGCAGATTATTTAGCCAATAAAGCGGAGTTGACCGAAGCTGTAACCGGTAAAATAATATTGATATTAGCGAAGGGTCCTGGGTATCAAGCCGGGGCCTTTTTAGCATTGGAAAAAATGGGAGCAGTTCCTGTTTTGTTGCATGGAGACTGCAAGCCTGAAGTGATGAATAAAATCGTGGAACGTAATGACATTTATGGTCTATGGCAGATTAATAGCCAAGATAATACTCTTAGGGTCGTAAATTCCCCAAGCAATTCACCAGTAGCCAATGCTGTTATGGGGGTGCTTACATCAGGAACTACCGGTACACCTAAGATTTTGTATCGAACCTATGCCAGCTGGGTTGATTTTTTTCCGACCCAAAATAAAGTATTTGGTGTAGATGATAATGCCAGAATGTTTATTCATGGTAGTTTAAGCTTCACAGGAAATTTAAATATGTTTCTGGCAGTTTTGTGGGCGGGAGGAACGATAATAACCTGTGATAGGATGCATGGTGGATATTGGCATAAATTGCTTTACAAGCAGCAAGTAACGCATATTTACGCTGTGCCAACCAAATTACAATTATTAGGACGGGGGAAGAATAATACTAATTTGCTGGTAAAGTGGCTTATCAGTGGTTCACAGCTGTTTACCAGAGAGAATCAGATGGGCTTGGCGGCAGCCTTTCCCCAAGCCAAGATAATCACCTATTACGGTTCCAGCGAGCTTAGCTATATTTCCTTTAAGGTGTTGGAGGATAACAGGGAAATTAATAATTTAGGGGTACCATTTGATAACATAAAGGTTTCTTCAGACCAGGGCAGACTGTATGTGGAGACGCCCTTTCATGTTATTGGCATCAAGGGGCGATACTGTTGTGGCGACACTGGATATGTAAATGATAGAGGCGAAATAATTTATACTGGTCGCCAATCTGATTGGATTAACAAAGGAGGCTATAAAATAAGCTGTATTAAATTATGCCAAGAAATAAGGCAGATGAAGGGGATACGGGATGTGGCAGTGTTGCCTGTAAAGGACCAGCTGAAAGGACAGGAAATAGCGGCCTTTGTAGTTGCCGAGCCGGAAATTACTTCAGGCAATCTCCGAAAAATGTTTTTCAATTATCTTGATGAGCGGGAACGTCCAAAGAAAATTGTGTTTTTACGTGAATTGCCCCTTAATGACCGGGGTAAGGTGGATAACTGTCGATTACAGGAGTATTTATGAGAGAACTGGCGAAGATTACTGCCCGTTTGCAGGTGGATAATTCTAAGGGAATAATGATTATAAAGGCACTTTGGCAAAGAGAATCTTCATATATTGAGGATGATTTTATCCCTGTTTTATTAAAAGAAAACAGGCGGATGCTGACTTGCCGGGCCTGTTATGGCGGTGAAAGCCTTACTACGACCATGCTGCTGAATCCCAGTGTGGCAGGGCATCCAGAAGAAGAAAGGCTATTGGAGTACCATTGGGATAATAAATGGCATATCTTTAACGAGCAAGAAGTAACGGAATTTATAGACGATGTGGGCGATAATAATCCAATTCACCGTGGGGATAAGGCTGTAGTACCGGGATTTTTGCTAATGGAAAAAATTAAGGATAAACTGCCGAAGAATATCAGCAGATTGGCATTGTCTTTTCGTAATGCAGTACGGCTTGGTGATCCTTTGTACTTTGATATACAGGCAGGAAAAGTGAATATTATGGGGCGAAAGGAATTTATAACAGGAACATATGAATAAAGTATATATTTTGGGCGGGTTGCGAACGCCTATTGTTGTAAAAAATGGGAAATATAAACATATTCCGGCAGAAGATTTAGGTGTGACGGTACTCAACGCCCTCCGGGAAAGATTTTTGCCTGATGTAATACCGGACGGAATAATTGCCGGAAATGCTGTGGGAACCGGTGGCAATATTGCACGATTGATGTCCTTGAAGTCTGGTCTGCCAGCTGATGTTCCGGCCTTTACAGTTGATATGCAGTGTGCTTCTGGTGCCACAGCCATTGCCATGGGCTACGATCAAATAGCCGTAGGCAATGGGGAGGTATATATTTGTGGTGGCATGGAAAGCTCTTCGTTGCAACCAGAACGTAGATACAATATAAACGATGACCGGTATCAAAAAACTCCCAAGGGAGATGGGCGATATATGACAGCCCAGTTCAGCCCGCAGGAATTGGCGGAGAATGCCATGCTGCAGGGAGCTGATCGGGTAATAAGATCAGAAAACATAAAAAAAGAGGAATTGGATTATTGGTGTATCGAGAGCCACAAACGAGCTGCGGCTTGGGCCAGCAACGGGGACTTACAGGACCTGATTGTACCGGTATCTGGCTATACTGTTGATGATGGAATAAGAGAGAATATGAGTCAACGGTTGTTGAATCGTCTGCCATCTATTTTAGGTAAGGATTCCTTATTGAATGCTGGTAATACTTGCCTGATAAATGATGGAGCTGCTTTTGTGGTGTTGGTATCGGAAAAATGGCTAAAAAAATACCCTCAATCAATTCCTCTGGGGATGATTGAAGGTACGTGTATGCTGGGGTGCAATCCCTTGGAGAGTCCTCGGGGCGCCATGCTAACAGCGGACTTTTTGCTGGAAAAACATAACCTTAAATATGAAGATATGGGGGCCATTGAATTTAATGAAGCCTTTGCAGTTATTGATGTATTGTTTCAAAGAAAGCATCCGGAGCTGATTGATCGCTATAATGTCTTGGGCGGTGCTTTGGCCTACGGCCATCCCTATGGGGCGTCCGGTGGAATACTTATGCTACACCTTTTGAAAGCACTGGAAAAGAAAAGCGGTTCTTGGGGGATAATGTCCATAGCAGGAGCCGGTGGAATGGGACAGAGTATTCTTATCAAAAAAATGTAGTAAAAATAAAAAGGCCAATCCCCTTTATCCGAGGGATGGCCTTTTATCATGTATGTTCCAATTACTTAATACAAGCGTATACACCAACTAAGGCAATAGTTTTAAGAATGCCGTCAGCAATGAATGCCATATCCATTTATTTTTCGCCTCCTGATAGTTAAAACCGCAGTAATATCAAGGAATTACTGGGCTCTTTCAACTCACTGGGCATATTATACTGCGTGTTTTTAAAACAGGAAAGGGACTATAGTCCTGTAAACAGCTATGCCTCTATAGAACTTTAATATAGGATTTCTAACAATTTTGTTATATAGTGATTGAACAAAATTTTATCTATATTTTGAGTTTTAACAAAGGAAAATATGAATATCTGCAGTATAATAACTGTGATGGAGGTTGAGGGGATGAGCAAGCAAGTTAGATTAAAAAATGGAGCTGTTGTACCTCGAATTGGTCTTGGTACATGGATGATAGGTGATGAGCCTGCCAAGGAGAATCAGGAGATAGATGCAATCCTTACTGGTATCAGGGCAGGTATGCGTCTTATTGACACAGCGGAAATGTACGGTGAGGGCCGTTCGGAATTGTTGGTAGGCAAGGCACTTAAGCGGTACTTTAAGGAGGGCAGCCGGGATGAGGTTTTTGTGGTATCTAAGGTGCTGCCTTGGAATGCCGGCAAGAAGGACATGAGGAATTCCTGTGTAAAAAGTTTGGAACGTTTGGGCCTTGACTATTTGGATATGTACCTTTATCACTGGATTGGCAATGTACCTATGGTTGAAGTGGTGGATGGACTGAATGCTTTACAGGATGAAGGCTTGATACGGAGCTGGGGCGTTTCCAACTTTGATATCAAGGATATGGAAAGATTGCTAAAGATTCCGGGAGCGGAGCGCTGCCAGGTCAATCAGGTGTTGTACCATCTGGGGTCCCGTGGTATTGAATATGATCTTATTGATTATATGACGGCGCACGATATTGTACTTATGTCGTATTGTCCGTTGGCCCAAGGGGGGCGGCTCAGTAAAGGTCTTCGTGAAAATCAGGTGGTTTGTGATATCGCCAAGGCCCGTGGGATTACACCGACCCAGGTGTTGCTTGGCTGGAATATTCGTAATGGTTCCACCATTGCCATACCTAAGAGCTCATCGTCGGACCATATTAAGGAAAATGGAGCGGCTGTCAATATTGAGCTGACAAAAGCCGAACTGGAAGCTTTGGACAGGGAATATCCGCCGCCAACCACCAAACTGCCTTTGGATACCGAATGAATAAGAAAAATATTTACTATTATGTTGATAACTTTACTTTATTACTGGACAAAATTATGTTAAACTGTTTCTGTGTCAGATTTTTGTAGTTTCTGGCGAAACATATGTCAATTATGCTAGTGGGAGTGATAATTTATGATGTCATTAAACTTTCAGGCTGAAAAGCATGCACCAATGCTGGAGGCCCGTACCAAACGTTGTACTGTTCGTCTGGGTGATGTGAGCAAGCAGTTCCCGGAAAATTCTATTGTCTGGATTACCACAGGCAAGAAATTCGCTCCTAAAAAGAAACTTTACACAGCTTTTTTGGATAAGGTACGGGTAAAGACCATGGCAAACCTTACTTCAGAGGATTTGGGTCAACAGAATCCTGATATTCATACCCGTGAGGCTCTGATTGCTGATTTTGAGCAGATTTACAAGAAGCGTATTACCATGGAAGATACTGTTACAGTAATATATTTTACTGAAGTAATGGACTAAGCAAAAAACGGAGTGTTCTAAATGAGTAAATACACAGAAGCCGCTCAGATACTGCGGGATGATACCAGTATTCATTATAATTGCGCCCAGTCAGTGTTGATTCCTTTTGCAGAGGAAATGGGCTTGACCAAAGATCAGGCCTTCAATTTAGGATTTAACTTTGGGGGCGGCATGAAGCGGGCCTCGGTTTGTGGTGCTGTTACTGCCGGTCTGATGGTTTTGGGCTTGCACGGTGTCAATGACGTAAAAATCCTCAATGAGTATCATAATGCCATTAAAGCACAGCATGATGATGTTTTGGATTGCGCCGATTTGCTGCGTATCAGCAAGGAGAAGGGCATAGAGAAGAAACCACATTGCGATGCCCTCATAAAGGAAGTTATTGAGTTGGTGGAAAAATACATTTAAGGCGGAGGGATATGTATGAAAGCGGATTGTGCTAATTGTCCATCCCATGCCTGCTATACCAAGGGGACTAATTGTACCGGCTATTCTGATCAGGAGATTTTGGATGCCTATAATGAGGAAGAAAGAGAAATAATGCAGGCAAAAGTTAATGCCGATTCCAAACTTCACCACGTATATGATGGTATTGTAGCCTTGGAAGAGGGTATAGTTTCTCTGTATGATGTAATAGAAGATTATTTTTTTCAGGATGTTGACTTACACATGTTCAAGTCAATGCTTCCATTTTGGATGGTCAATGCAGGGCAATCGCCTGAATCAGCTATAGATAAGGAAACTTATGAGAAACTACGAATCGTTTATAACGATCCACTCTCAAACCGTGTAATTCATTGGGTTGATGTGCAAGCAGTTTTGACAGCGTTCCGGGACAGAGTATTGTCTGTGAACAACTACCTAATGGATATTTTTCAATACCTTCCTGCTTATTGTCTCTATAATGACGACGAGTATGAATCATGTAATCGAGGACTTGATGATACTTCCGACCGTGTGTATACCGCCATCAACAATGTGTTTGTTTCGCTTTGCTCCTCTTTCGACTTGTTTACTAAAATCGTATTCGAGTGTAGCCATTATAACATCAATAATTTCACCGAATACACCAAATTAAAAAGCAGAAAAGAGAATATCTTATATAAAAAAGGTAACTATGGCTACGATGATTTGAAATCCGAGAGTCTGCTGTACAGCGAACCACCCTGTATTCGTACAGCTTGCAGCTTCCGAGACGAATTTATTCACAACGGAGCATGGGATTATCGTTGTGCCATCTACTACCCATTCATTGACGGTAACCCAGTTGAGCCATTCATGGTTATGCCCGACATAGACGACTTGGGTCACTTGGTTACTTCTGGTTCACGAAATAAGTTTTACGCAAAAAGCAATAAAATCAATGTCTTCCTTCCGGGTTTTGTGGAGGAAGTTACGAATGTCTTGTCAAGAACAGTGACATCTTTGAAAGATGTGTTAAGAAAAGGCACAACGCCTCTTCCTCAATTCAATAGAGACAAAAACACCACAGATTACATAGAACTATTATTGGCAAGAATGAGGAATTTAGATATTAAATATGACCACAAAAAAGGGACTTGACATCAAGGAGACACTGAATGGCTATTACCAATCGTTTCAGCGCGATGGGAATCCTATTCCTGTCAATTTCCGTGCGCTAGTTCCTGAACTGAATAAATCAGAGCGTTTCACGCATCTTATTCATTCCTATCCAGCCAAATTGCTCACTAATATACCTTATTTCTTTTTAGCCACAGATGCGCTCTGCCCAAGCAACGGTATAGTGCTTGATCCCTTCTGCGGTACGGGCACAGTGCTGCTCGAAGCCATACTCAGCGGTCGCAATGCTCTCGGTGCCGATTCCAATCCATTGGCTGAACTGATAACCATTGTGAAGACGAACTATATTGCACGTGAAGAACTTTTAGAAACCCTTGAAACAATACTCAACCGAGCTAAGAGAGCCAAACCGTTAACGGAATTTCCTGAAGCAGTTTCAATATGGTACTCGCATAGTACTCTGCCACAATTATCAGCCTTGCAATCATCTATCATCAGAATAAAAAACAAAAAGCAAAAAGCCTTCTTTGAACTTTGCTTCTCAAGCGTGGTTCGAAAAGTAAGTTTTGCTGACCCTTCTATCTCAGTACCAGTCCACTTGAATCCTAACCGATTCAACAACAACCCAAGTCGGAAAGAAGATGTAGAGTTCAAATTACGAGCATTAAGAGACGTGGATGTCTTCGACAAGTTCGATTCGGTTTGCAAGGTGAATATAGGAAGAATTGAGACGCTGAAAGGTAAGATTGACACAGCCGTTAAAGCCAAAGTTATAGCTGACGATGCCCGACATCTAGGGTTGCCCAATAACAGTATAGATATGATACTGACCTCACCTCCTTATGCTGGAGCACAAAAATACATTCGGGCCTCATGGCTCAACCTGTATTGGTTGAATCGTGCTAGAATTGAAGACATCAAGGAATTGAAAAGACACAACATCGGTCGCGAGGACTACCACAAGTCTGAGATTAGTGAATGTTATACAGGAATTGAAGATGCCGACTGTGTGCTTCGTCAACTCTATGCTGAAGGCAATCTGCAAAGAGCCTTCCTCGTAGCCAGCTATCTTAACGAGATGAAGGATGCCTTAGATGAGTCTTACCGTGTACTTCGTCCAGGCGGCAACATGGTGATGGTGATTGGCAACAACACCGTATGCAAACGGCAGTTCGATACCCAAAACTATCTAACTAGTTTTTTACAGAGTAGGGGCATGCATATACAATTCAAACTTATTGACGACATTAAATCCTACGGTCTTATGACTAAACGCAATAAAACAGCCGATAAAATATCAAGAGAATGGATATTAGTACTCAAAAAATAAAAAATAATAAAGAGAAGGAAATCTACAACAACATAGATACTCTCAATAGGATACTTTGGGATGGCAAGGTGCTAAAACCAACCATCATTGATTGGCTTTCCAACTTCAAAGGTGAAGACGAGAAAAAACAAGCCCTCTACTTATTATCAAAATATATGTATTTCAACCAGGCAAGCATCCGTTATTTATTAAAGGCCCTATATCGAGACAAGTATCGTACACCGATAATTCAAGAAATCAGAGCTATGAATAACGGTATTATTGACGAAACTGTCATTGAGTCAGCTTTCAAAACAAGACTAAACAGTACTCGGTTCCTTGGTGTCGGCAACCCTTCCGAGAGTGGAAATCACCTGCTTTATCATTTCAGACAAGAAAATAATCTGCCTGTTAGTTTGTTCGTCACGGTTGATGACTTAATCAGGTCTTGTGATGGATTGGAACATGTAGTGTTTGTTGACGACCTATGTGGCTCAGGTTCTCAAGTAGAATCTGACAAAACACTCAACATGTGCATTAGAACTTTACGTAAGAACAATCACTTTCCAAAGTTTTCCTACCTGATGCTTTTGGGGACTGTCAAAGGTATCAACAAGATTCGCATTTTAGTAGATGATTACGGCAGAAAGCTTCTCGATGAAGTTGAGGCAGAAATGGAATTAAACGATAGTTATAAATGTTTTAGCAATTCTTCACGTTATTTTGACAATAAGGAAGAGAAAACTAATACTATGGAAATGTGTTTAAAGTATGGAAAGAAATTAGTTAAAAAAGAATCCCACGCCCTTGGCTATGGCAATTGCCAACTACTATTGAGCCTGCAACACAACACTCCGAATAATACATTGCCCATTTTTTGGTTTGACAATAAAGATTGGAAACCAATATTCAGACGTCACAATAAAGTATATTAATAAGAGCATTGGCAATATTTAACATGATTAAGAATCCGTTTGACATTAACAAGGCCGTCGATTATACCGACGAAGACCTTTACAAGTATTGGGTCAACATTAGTTCACCTAATGGCTTTAATGAATTTATCAAACCCGACACACTGATGCCTATGATTATAGAGGGTAGTAAGGGTAGTGGAAAAACTCATGTGATGAAATACTACTCGTATGAACTACAAAAAATACGGGTACAGCACGATTACGACAAAAGACTGAAAGAAGGATTCGAAAAGGAATCTTTTATTGGGGTCTATCTGCGTTTTAGTGGCATGAATTCCAATGTATTTGCTGGTCAAGGGCTATCAGATGATGTCTGGGAAATCTTATTCTCCTACTATTGGGAACTATTCTTAGGGGAGCGAGTTCTGACAAAGTTAATAGATATGCAGTCCAACGGATTATTAGAGCCTTTTGATGAAAAGACATTTGTAGAGGCATTACTAGGATTGTTCCTTCACAATGAAAATCATTGTGATACACTTGAAGGACTTCGAGCATATTTGGAAACTCTCCAAAAATCGTTGCAGTATGAAATCCACAATTTTAGAATGCAGGCAAAGGAAAGGCCGAATGTTGACATCAAGTTGCCTGTATCCACATTAACTTACGGTATTCCCAACAAGTTACATGAGCTTGTCCCGTACTTTAACAATCGCCATATTCTTTACCTATTTGATGAGTATGAAAATATTTCAGAACAACAGCAACAAGTAATACAAACTCTGTTGAGAGAAAAACCTACAACTTGTACCATTCGTATCGGTACTCGACCATACGGAATCAGAACCAATAAGACCATTGGTGGCATAGAGGAAAATATTGAAGGTTCGGAGTTTGAAACGAAAAGACTAGATGACGAGATAAGAAATTCTACTCATTACAAAAGATTTATGGAAAACATCTGTAAATCGCGTTTGGAAGGAGCAAAAATCAAACTTGACGAGTCGAAACAACTTAGAGATTACATAGAAGAACTCTCCGTTGAGATGCTAGTGGAAAAAGCCAAACAAAAAAAATCCACCTACTACGTAAACAAGCATTTGAGCGAGGATTTAAAAAAGTATAAACACCAGAAGTTAACAGATGAGGACATTGATAACATCATGCGATTGGTTAGTTTTGAGTCCGATTTGATAGTAGAACGCGCTTCCATAGAACTTCTGTATAAAAAAATCAAAGCCAGGAGCACCGATTTGGTTGGTGATGCCCATACTATTCATCAATATGCTGAAGACTACCACAATAAAAAAAATGGCAAAGACAATCATATAGCAACTCGTTTAAGTTATTTCAAAAAAGACATCGTGGATGGGATTGCTCGATCTGCTCATCTC
>CACZYN010000031.1 GCA_902785445.1 uncultured Anaerovibrio sp. | reverse complement strand
CAGCTTTTCATTTGCGGATAATTTCTCCCATAACGGCGTAAAAGACACCCGCATGGGTATTTATGGTGGCTATAGCAATGGCCCACATTCCGGCTATATATACCTGGATCATGGCTGGATAAACAATGATTTGACACGTCGTTTAACCGGTTTAGGGTTACAGGCCAAGGCCGATTATAACAGCCTGATTTTGGAATTGAGCGGAGAATATAGGTATGATTTAAATGCCAAAAATATGAAGATATGGCATGTCAGCCCTTATGCCAAAATTCAGCTTTCCCAGTTGTGGCAGGATGGCTACACCGAGCAGGGGGCCGGGATTTTCGGTCATAAGGTAGGCAGTCAGTCCAATAGCTATTTTGCGGGAGGCCTTGGCTTAGAATTTAAGCGCCATTTAACCAATGGCAACTATGCTTTCAGACTTGGTATTAAACATGCCTTCAAGGGAACTGACCCAAAATTCACCTATAGCTATATTGGAAATGATACCAAGTGTTATGAGCTGCAGGGCCAGCAGGACAAAACTCATTTCATTATGTCCCTGGGAGGAGAGGCCGAATTTGCCCCTGGCTGGACTCTGGCCGGAGATTTGGCTCTCCAAAAAAGCGGCCATGATAAAGACATTATGGCGGCAGTTACCTTAAGAAGAATGTGGTAAATTATGTAACAAGCTATTATTTTAATTAGCTTTATAAAAAAAATGGCAAATTTATATAACACTTTTATTTGGTCAAAGATATAAAGAACAAGAAAAACAAAAAAATTTGCTAACGGAGGCTGATTAAAATGACAGATAAGTTGCTGGAAAAATTCATGACGGTTGATGAATTGGATAACGTAGTAGGCGGCGCTGGCTACGCATACTTCATGAAGCGAGAAGACGGTAAATACAACATTGTCAGCGCTACAGATGAACTGACACCTGCACAGATTAAAGGAATTTTAGAAGGAAAGGCTCCAGCCAGCCTGGGTATTGCTAAAAGCATCAGAACCAATTTCAACATTGGCGTATCAGCAGACATGTTACCCGCAATAAAACAAAAACTGGATAAAATCTATAAGGGTTGTACCTTTAAGGAAATCTGACGTTTTAACACTATATTTTAAAGTGGAAGAAGTGTATGATATCGAAGTTGAAGGCATTAACATCATGTTCGTGGACGGAGTAGCCGCCGAAGGATTTAGCCTTCATTAAAAATCTTCACTCTGTAAGAACAGTGTATTTGTAACAACTCCCTAAAATTAGATCTCCAATCCAAGGATTGGAGATCGAAATTTTGGGTCAAATACAGCGTAAAATTTAACCCTCTGCATAAAATAGCCTGGCCGCCATAAAACTGCTACGTATATAAAGACTTTTTTATGGAGTCATCTCGAATTATATTGCTCTTTTTCCCGAAAAAAACATAACACTTTTATCATGTCAGGGATATAATGAACAAGAACTATGTTTAATTATCATTAAATGCAGCACGGGAGGATTAATATATGGATGATGATAAATTGACAGAGAGGTTGGAACACTTTGATTTTTCCCGCCTTCATCCACTAAAGGAGACTTTGCTGAATCAGTTGCTTTCCATGCACCGTAGGGATAATTTCTCACAAAGTATCTGGATGAATAAAATGACAGAGGAGGAATTGGACATGGCAGTTGCTGCCGGTAATCCTATTCTAAACAAGAAAAGTGAAGAATAACAGGGAAAGTCATAAGGAAAGCTCCGAGAGCAATGCGTTGCATTGCTCTCACATTTTGCAGGAAATATACATTATTTGCAGAAAATGAACTTTAAGAGGTGAGGCTGATGTATTATAAAATGAATGACACTTTAAAGTTAAGGGGCTGGGAACTTTTGCCAACTGGTATTGTGCAACAACTTTCTGGGGCAGTCAGTTTTTTGCCTGCAAACGTTTATCGGGCACTGCAAAAGGCTTGCGGTTCTATTCCGATAAACAGCCCACTTTTTTCAATAGAGGAAAAGAAACTTCTGGAGGAATTACTACAAGAAGGCATTTTGCAGGAAACTGATTCACCAGTACCCCTTTCCGCTGCCCAAAAATATCGGATGTATCCCAACCGTTTTCTTTATTCTGTTCACTGGTCCATTACAGGAAATTGCAACTGTCGCTGCCGTCATTGTTATATGTCGGCACCTTCAGGTAAAATCGACGAACCTTCATTAGAGGAATGTCTTGATATTGTCCAACAAATGGAATATGCCGGTGTCCGCACCGTCTCCCTTACCGGTGGCGAGGCTTTGCTACGTCGGGATTTCTTTAAAATTGTAGATGCCCTTTTGGAGGCAGATATTCTTATAACTACTGTTATGTCCAATGGATTACTGGTAAATGAACATACACTGGATGAATTTGAGCGGCGTGGAATCAAACCGGAATTTAATATGAGTTTTGACGGCATAGACTGTCATGATTGGCTACGAGGGATTCCGGGCGTTGAAAAGGCTGTACGACGAGCCTTTTTGCTGTGTAAAGAAAGAAATTTTCCTACCGGGGCAGAATATTGCTTACATAAAGAAAATATTGACTCCTTGCGTGAAAGCGTGAAACTCCTGGGAGAATTGGGCTGTCAGACCTTAAAGGTAAACCGCCTGAGTCTGGAAGGAGAAGGGACAGCTCTGACGGATAAGGCCATAACGTTGGAGGAGGAATATCAAACATATTTGGATTATATTCCACAATTTTACGAAGATGGTGCTCCTCTTAACATTATGCTGGCGGGTATTTTCAGTAATATTGGCAAAGATGATTATTTTATTCCATGCAAAAAGAATTTAGAGGATGAAGACTGTAGTAACTACTGTCTTTGTGGTCATGCACGCAGCCAAATGTACATAACTCCTGATGGCTATATGGTGCCCTGCATCCCTATAGGCAGCGTGGAAGGCGGACGACATCATTTTCCTAATATAAAAACAACATCTCTTTCCTCGGCGTTAAAGGAATCTTATTACATGAAATTTATCGATATGCGTTTGCGGGACTATTTCGCCCAAAATCCGGGCTGTGAGAGCTGCCAGTACCGCAACAGCTGCGCTGGAGGTTGCCGAGGCCATGTTGCCTCTGTAGGCGGTGGTGAAAACTTACTGGGCCGAGATGAAGACACCTGTGCTTTTTTCCGCAAAGGCTGGCATGAAAAACTGATAAAATTGATGGATAGTATAATTAGTATTAAAGAAAAATAAGGAAAAACATGGATTTGCAAGAAAGTGTATGTAAAAAATTTTTGAATCATTATTATGATATACCGAAAGAATTGCCCAAATTACCTCTGAACGATGAGTTGTTTGTTTCCCGATGGCAAAAAGCAGATGGTAAAGATGTCCTCCGGTTTTTTACTGATGTTTTAGGACTGGCATTTTCTGATTTTAAGTGGGAAAATATGGAGGCCCTAAGTATTTCTTTTGCTGAAACCTTAGGAGGCAGGCTGCCAATTATTACCACTCAAAACCACAGGGATCTGCTCTATATGGATGCATTATTAAATGGTCGGGAGAAAATCAGGGAAATACCTCCTACAGTGAATGCTTTTACTATGCAGACCAAAGCTAAGGATATTTTTTGCCATCGAATTATCCTCATGAATATTGCTCCGTACAGCAATGTCCCAGCCGATAAAATAGGACTGGGAAAAGATGAGTGGCTAATCCTTTCCCAGAAAATTCGCCTGGCCCATGAAATTACCCATTATGAAACTTTGCGACTTTTTGGTGGAATGAAAAATCATCCTTTGGACGAAATTGTGGCCGATGCCTTTGGACAAATCGCGGCCTTTGGCAATTATAATGCTGACAGACAACGCCTGTTCTTTGGTTTGGAAAAGGGAAAAGATACTTGTAAGGGCAGGCTGTCTTTTTATACTGCCAATATCCCGGAAGAGGAAAAAAGAAAAGTTTATCTGGCAGTTAATCAGGTGCTTGATGATGTGGAAATAGAAGTAAAAAAACTACTGTCCTTTCATGAAGATAAAATTCATCTCTTAACAGCCCTGGCTGGAAAAAGTTTATTAGAAAGGTTGAATTAGAAATAAAATCCTTTAAAATTTATTAAAAGGGCTGCCAATAAAGCAGGGATTAAGGTTATTTGCATAGAATTTTTAAAGGAAGTAATTTATCTAGGGGGTACATTATTATGGAATGGGATTTAGCAATTGTTTTAATTTTGTATAAACCAAGTGTAGTAGCTAAAACTATTGAACGTAAACTTACTGAGTGCGGCTACAAGGTAGTAACCGTTGCCAGAGAATTTGGCAAGATTAAGGAAATGGCGGAGTCAGCCTTGTTACTAATTACCTATCTGCCGGGAGATATTGCCGATGATCCAGATGAGATGAAAGTATTGGATAATATTCAGGAGCAGATTTGGAAAAGCAATACAAATATGTTGCTGATTGGTGAAAAGAAGGACCGTCCACGCTTAATTCAGCATAATAATCGTCTGGAGCATTTTGCCTGGCTGGATCGTCCATTAAAGATGGAGGAGCTGGAGCAAGCAGTTTTGGATACGATTTACACTGGTGGAAAGAAAAAAATTCTCATTGTAGATGACAATCCATCCTTCGCCAGAATGGTTACAGAATGGATGAAGGAAGATTATCAGGTCTATAGTGCCAAATCAGGAATGGATGCCATCACTTTTTTGCTGAAAACCCCGGTTGATTTAATATTGTTGGATTACGAAATGCCGGTTGTAGACGGACCACAAGTTTTCCAGATGCTGCGTCAGGAACCTTCTATCAAACATATTCCAATAGTCTTTCTGACTGGTGTAGGCACCAGAGAAGGGGTAGAGCGGGTTATGGCCCTGAAACCTAATGGCTACATCTTAAAGTCCACTACCAGGGACAGCTTATTAGACAGTATACGGGGGGTTCTTACGGAATAACGGAGAGGGGCAATCTCTATGTTTTATTTGGCTTTAATTGGAGTGTTGGCCTCACTCATCCTTGTAATTGTAAATTATGACATTTTATTCCAGCGCAATAAAAATCAAAATGTTCCTGCCGTAAAAATTTACAAGCATTTTCTGTATGCTGTTTTGGCGTATTATATTACTGATACGTTATGGGGCGTTTTTCACGAGTTAGCTTTATTTAAACTGCTCTTTGTAAACGTGGTACTATACTACATCGTCATGGCTGCGGGCATACTGACTTGGACGCGCTATGTGGTAACCTATTTGGGAGAGGAAAATAAATTCATTAAGCTCCTTCTTTGGACGGGGCGTATTTTCTTTGTGACTATTGCAGTGGCTTCACTGACCAGTATCTTTACGCCGGTGCTGTTTTGGTTTGATGAAACTGGGGAATACCATGCCTGCCCAGCCCGATATGCACAACTTATTTTCCAAATTGTACTATTCTTGCTGACGGCTGCTTATACCTTCATTGCCACGCTGCGGTTGGAAGGAACTATAAAACGACGTCATCAAACAATTTGTCTTTTTGGCCTGATTATAGCAGTGTCTCTTATCCTTCAGCTGGAGTTTCTTTTCATTCCAATGTACACCATTGGTTATATGATGGGAACCTGCCTGCTGCATACCTTTGTTATAAGTGAGCGAGTGGAGGAATACCGACGGGCCAGTCTGGAATCCCTGCGTAGAGAAAAGGAAGCCGCTGAAAAAGCCTCGCAGGCTAAGAGTGAATTCCTTTCCAATATGTCCCATGAAATCCGCACACCAATTAATGCCGTTCTAGGCATGAACGAGCTGATATTACGTGAATGTGATGACGATAATATCCTGTCCTATGCAGAAAATGTTCGCAGTTCCGGCAATACCCTGTTGGGACTGATTAATGATATTTTGGATTTCTCCAAGATTGAAGCCGGCAAAATTGAGATTATTCCTGTGGAGTACGATCTTTCTTCCACCTTGAACGATATGGTTATAATGATCCACAACCGGTCTGATGATAAAGGGCTAACCTTTAATGTAGACTTTGATCAAAATATACCGAAGCAGCTATTTGGTGACGAAGTCCGGATAAAGCAGGTTATCACCAATATTCTGACCAATGCGGTGAAATATACAGAAACGGGCAGCGTGACTTTTTCTGTAGGATTTGACCCTTGTGATGACGACCCGGAAAGTATTGTTATGCATGTGAAGGTCAAGGATACTGGTATAGGCATAAAGCCGGAGGACATGGAAAAACTATTCTCCAAGTTTGAGCGTATTGAGGAAAAACGTAATCGTAATATCGAGGGTACCGGCTTAGGCATGACCATCACCAAGAATCTTCTGGATATGATGGGAAGCTCCCTGCAGGTGGAAAGCACCTATGGCGTTGGTACCACCTTCTTCTTCGATCTGCGGCAGAAGGTTGTCAAATGGGAGCCATTAGGAGACTACAGAACATCAGTTCATATGCTTTTAAAGGAGCATAAAAAATACAAGGAGAAGTTCACGGCTCCAGAGGCTACAGTACTGGTTGTGGACGATAATCCGATGAATCTGATGGTATTCAAAAGTCTTTTAAAACGTACCAAGATAATCATCGAAACGGCCAACAGTGGAGATGAGGCACTTGCCATGGCCCAAAGCAAAATGTATGACATGATTTTCCTGGATCACATGATGCCGGGTAAAGATGGTATCGAAACCTTGCATGAACTGCGGGCACAAACAGATGGACCAAACGAGGCCACAGTTACAGTATGCCTTACCGCCAATGCCATATCCGGAGCCAGGGAACAGTATCTAGCTGCTGGTTTTAATAATTATCTTACCAAGCCGATTCATCCTGGTAAGCTGGAGGATATGTTAATGACCTATCTGCCAGGGGACAAAATCCATATTTCCGGGGAAGATGATATCAACAATGATGAAGAGGAGCAGGGGGATATTCCAGCAATACTAGCTCCACTACAAGGACAGGAATGGATCGACCTGGCCAAGGGTATCAGCAACAGTGGAGACACGGAGGCTTATTTACCACTACTGAAGATTTTCTATGAATCCCTGGATGAGGATGCAGCATTGCTCGATGGTTTCTACGCCGATGGGAATTTCAAGGACTATACTATACAGGTACATGCAATGAAAAGTTCTGTCCGACTGATTGGAGCAACAGCCCTTGCTGAAGAAGCACAATTGCTGGAAAACGCCGGCAAAGCAGGGGATATAGATTATATAAATCAGCATCATGAAGGATTTATTACTACTTACAGGAGCTTTAAGGAACCATTGTCCCAAGTGTTCGGTAATGATGAATTAGAAGAAGTTGATGATAATGAGGAAATGCCGGAAGCAGACAGCGAGCTGATGGACACAGTATTTGAAGGCATTAAGGAAGCGGCTGAAGCCAATGATTCTGATGGCATAATGGAAATATTTGCGGAAATAGAAGGTTATCGTATTCCAGACGCAGATGCTGAGCTTTACCATAATCTACAGATGGCCACCGAAAAATCGGATTTTGATGCTATCATATCACTGCTATCAAACAGATAATATTCTCGAATATTAAAGGATTTTGATGTTTTGTTATCGAAATTTAATAGGCAAAATAATATAAATGGAGGGGCTATTTATGTATCAGAATGAATATAAGCGCTGGCTATCCTTTGACCTTGAGGACTGCGATTTGTACCCGGAATTGTCATCCATCGAGGGCAGTGATGAGGAAATAAAGGACCGGTTTGCTGTATCCCTCAAATTTGGTACTGCCGGTTTACGGGGAGTTTTGGGGGCAGGTACGAACCGCATGAATATTTATGTAGTTCAACAAGCTACCCAGGGAATTGCCAATTGGGTGAAAAAGCAAGGGGGAACGCAGACAGTTGCTATCAGCTTTGATACCCGTCTAAAGAGTGATGTATTTTCCAAGACAGCAGCCTGTGTCTTGGCGGCCAATGGCATCAAGGTACGGATTTATGATGCGGCCATGCCGGTTCCGGCCTTGTCCTTTGCCACCCGTTATTACAAGTGCAATGCCGGTATTATGGTAACTGCATCCCATAATCCGTCCAAATACAATGGCTATAAAGCCTATGGACCGGACGGTTGCCAAATGACCGATGATGCGGCGGCCATAGTCTACGAGGAAATCCAGAAGACTGATGTCCTTACTGGTGCTAAACGTATTTCCTTTGCCCAAGGAGTAGAGGACGGTCTTATTCGTTTTGTGGGTGATGACTGCAAGAAAGCATTTTATGAGGCTATAGAATCCCGTCAAGTACGACCAGGCTTAGCCAAGACCTCCGGTCTGAAACTGGTATACAGTCCTTTAAACGGTTCCGGACTGGTACCAGTAACTCAGGTATTAAAGGATATTGGCATTAGTGATATTACCATCGTCCCTGAACAGGAATATCCTAATGGCTATTTTACCACCTGCAGCTACCCAAATCCGGAAATTTTCGAGGCTTTGGAGTCAGGACTGAAATTAGCCAAGGAATGTGGTGCTGACCTGATGCTGGCTACCGACCCAGATGCTGACCGGGTTGGCATAGCCATGAAGTGTCCTGATGGTTCTTATGAGCTGGTTTCCGGTAATGAAATGGGTGTTTTACTGTTGGATTATATCTGTGCAGGACGCATTGAAAAGGGCACTATGCCAAAGGATCCGGTAGCAGTAATGTCCTTGGTATCCACACCGCTGGCAGATGCAGTGGCCGAAAACTATGGGGTAGAGCTTCGTAAGGTTCTAACCGGTTTTAAGTGGATTGGTGACCAAATCCTTCGTTTAGAACAAGCTGGACAGGAAGAACGCTTTATCTTTGGTTTTGAGGAAAGCTATGGCTATCTCTCAGGTTCTTATGTGCGCGACAAAGATGCCGTAGTGGCATCGATGCTGATTTGCGAAATGGCTGCATATTATAGAAGTATCGGTTCCAGCATAAAAGCTCGTCTAGAAGAGATTTATGCCAAATATGGCCGTTATCTCAACAAAATTGACAGCTTTGAATTCCCAGGCCTTAGCGGAATGGATAAAATGGCTGGTATCATGCAAAAACTTCGGGATACGCCACCTACAGATATTGCCGGACTAAAGGTTACAAAAACCGTTGACTATAAGAAGACCGAGGAAACCGGTTTACCAGCGGCCAATGTATTGGTATTCACCCTGGATGGCGGTGCAACAGTGGTTATCCGTCCTTCCGGTACCGAACCGAAAATTAAGGCATATTATACTACCTTGGGCAAGGATTTGACCGAAGCTACCGCTCAAAAAGAAAAACTTGCGGCAGCAGTAAAGCCTTGGTTTGATTAAATATTTATTTCTCTGTATAATATATACATATTTGTATTGTTGTATGGAGAAAGATTATGTACGCTGTAATTGTAAATACCTTAGCAATCACTATTGCCGTGTTTATCGGGCTGCTGATACGCAAGGGCCTTCCTGAGCATATATCCAGCAATATTATCAAAGCACTGGGACTGTGTACCGTGATAATCGGTGTACAGGGGGCCATCAAAGAAGATAACATTCTGGTTATGATTATTTCCGTGGTTATAGGTTTAACCATAGGAGAAGTAATCGATGCAGATGGCCACGTAAACCGTTTTACGGACCGATTATTAAAGAAAGGTTCCCCAAAAGCCAATTCTTCCAAACTGACGGAAGCCTTCATTACTTCCTGTCTCATTATGAATGTTGGGGCGATGGTTATTGTGGGCTCTCTGGATGCAGGTTTGCGGGCGGATTACACCATGCTGTACACCAAGTCCTTACTGGATTTTATTTCCGGTATCATGATGACGGCTGCCATGGGGATAGGAGTGCTGGGGTCAGCGGTTTTTACCTTGTTTTTCCAAGGCAGTATTGTACTTTTGGCAGAATACCTGGCTCCGTTTCTTTCCGAAGCTGTTATCAATGAAATGTCCTGTAACGGCTGTCTGCTAATTTTGGCTATAGGACTTAATATGCTGGGGCTTACAAAATTTAAGGTCATTAATTATCTGCCGACCTTGGTGGTGGCTCCCATTGTTTTAATGCTGTTCGGGTATTTGGGATTTTGAGTTAGGTTATTATTTATAAATGAGGTGTTGGATAATATGCAGTATATTAAGATTAAGGAACAGGATGCCAAGCATTATATTTACGAATTTGATGGCCGCTATCCAATAATCAATGAAAAGGCTTATGCCTTCAGTACCGCTGTACTTATCGGTGATGTGGAACTCAAGGAATATGCCAGTGTTTGGCCCAATGTTACTCTACGGGGGGATATAAACAAGGTTGTAGTAGGACGCTACAGCAATATTCAGGATAATAGTTGCCTCCATGTAGCCGATGATTACGGCTGTATAGTAGGTGATTATGTAACGGTTGGCCATAGTGTAACGCTCCATGCCTGCACCATTGAAGATTATTGTCTTATAGGTATGGGGGCAACAGTTTTGGATGGAGCAGTTATTGGCCGGGGATCCATAGTAGGTGCTGGAGCGTTAGTGACAAAAGGAACCATTATTCCACCTAATTCTTTGGTAGTGGGCTGTCCAGCCAAGGTAAAGAAGACTTTGGATGAAAACGGCTTTAAGGCAATACATGCCCAGGCAATTAAATATAAATCCGAATGGGCAGAAAAATATGGTTTGGGCCTGGATGTAGGCGGCGAAGTCTACGATGGCTCAAAAATAGTTTAATGAAATAGTATTAATTATTTATGACAGGGGGAAATCTACATGAATAAGAAAAAACTATGTTCACTGGTTATGGCTGCTATGCTTGGTTTCGGAACACTGGCAGGGGTAACTAATTCCGAGGCAGCTTCCAGAGCAGAATTGGCTAAAATTTCCATTAATAAGCAGGGCACCAACTTTAAGTATTGGAATAAGGAAAGTAATGCCTTTAAACAGCTTACCAGCTACATGAAGGATATTACAGACCCAAAGAGCAAGAACTTTATTCCGGTTCAGGACCGTATTGCTGTATTTGATTTCGATGGTACCTTGATATGCGAAACTACACCATCATATTTTGAGTGGATGATGCACATTCATCGGGCCTTGGAGGATCCGAATTATACCCCTTCCGAGCAGGATCGCCAGGACGCATTGCAGGTGAAGAAGGCTGTGGAAAGTATCGGTGTACCGGTACCAACCAGTAATCAGGCCCAGGCCCAGGATTCGGTATTTGCCGGCATGGGATTGGAAGAATATGATAATTACGTAAAGGATTTCATGGAGACTCCGGCTGAAGGTCTTACCAACCTGAAACGTGGCGAATCCTTCTATCTGCCAATGATGGAGGTTGTATCTTATCTGGCGGCCAACAAATTTAAGGTATTTGTGGTGTCCGGTTCCGACCGCCAGGCAGTGCGCGTAATTTGTGACGGGATAATGCCAGTGGATTCCGATAACATCATCGGCACTGATATTCGTTATCTGGCAGCTGAACAGGGTGATACTGACGGATTGAAGTATACCTATGAAGAAAAGGATAAAGTAATTCGTGGCCAATTCCAAATTAAGGATTTGCAGATGAATAAAGTATCGGCTATGGTTCGGGAAATCGGCAAGCAGCCGGTATTAGGCTTTGGTAATTCCACCAGTGATTCCAGCATGTTGAACTATGCGATATTTAATAATAAGTATAAGGCATTGTCCTTCGGGGTTATTTGTGATGACCGTGAACGTGAGCTGGGCAGTCCAAAGACCGCAGAGAAAATGACCAATGCCTGCAATAAATATGGCTGGATTACCATATCCATGAAGAACGACTGGAAGACCATTTACGGAGACAACGTAAAGAGAAGCAAGCCGGATTGATAATTGGACATAATAAACGGGCTGGGATACACATAAATCATTAAGTGGATTTTCCCAGCCCATTGTTCTAAAATAATTACTTCCGATAATTTATACTTATCGGAAGTTATGTTTATCCCATTTTTAGAGCGTATC
>CACZYN010000030.1 GCA_902785445.1 uncultured Anaerovibrio sp. | reverse complement strand
GCATATTTTCCGGCATCTTGCACATAAATTTTTTGACATACGTCAGTATGCCTGCAAAATTTCTGCACAATCTGCCGAAAAATCTGACTGCGTATCTGCGCCGCAATCTCTGTGCGGTGTTGCCATAATAACAAAACAAGCGTGAACCTTTTGGGGGTTTACGCTTGTTTTGTTGTTCAGACATTGGGAGCAGGCTCATCATTTCTCAGAGCTTCTCTTGCACAATGGGTTTCCAGGTCGGCTAAACGTGTGGGGATAGGGATATGGCTTTCCTTGTCAGTCAGTTTCATAGCAATATCGCAGGCGGTATCAAGGGATATGAAGTTTCCCACGGATATGAATACAGGCTTTACGTTTTTGTGTGTCCTTAAAGCCCTGCCGTAGACCTCGCCGTCTATGACGATATCAGTCCAGCTGCCTGCTTGGTTTTCGGGCTCTGTATAGTCAGTCTTTTTATCCTTCCGTTGAATGAGGACACTGTTTACAGACAAATTTCTAGCAGCCTCCATATCTTCCTTGCTGTCTCCGACAAAAATTCCTCTTTGATAATTAATTCCAGCTTGTTTCACGGCTTCGGCTTTTGGCATCTGCTGTCTGGTAGTGACCAACTGTGTAAAATAGTCGCCTAATCCCAGCCAATTGAGTTCGCGCCTCATGCCCTCAAAGGACTGACGGTTAGTTACCACATATATTTTCAGGCCCTGGGCATAGAGCTTTTCCAATACAGAAAGTACATCCGGGAAAATTATATCTTCCTTTAATAAATCTTCCCTCTCCACCTGGTCTAGCCATTTCTTGCTAAATCTATCAGCATCACCTTGGTAACCAATGTGCTCCAGCATCGCTCTTTGGCGCAGGCCCTTGCCTTTTAGTTGCCAATATTCATCGTAGGTCAGCTCACAGCCAGTCAGCTCAGCAAACAGACGATATAATCTCGGACATGGGTCAACCAAAGTGCCATCCAAATCAAAGAACACTGTATCATAACTCATCTGTGAATGCCTCCGGGTACTCCTGCATAAATTCATTCCAATTCTTCACATAAGTATCAATTGGCAGGCGGCAATCAACTATTCCTGCCTTTGAATGATTCAAAAACTCATCCAAAGCAGGAAAATCCTGCTCTGATTTCAGCTCAAAATATTCCAAATCATATACTTTGGACAATTTCTCCAAATCCACACAGGCAAATTCTTTTTCATTGCTACCCACAAAATTATTATTGTAATAAATCCGTTGGACTTCGCGCATCATACCCAAAGTATTATTGTTAAATACCACAAACTTGATATTCAAGCCCCGAAGCTTTACGTATTGGAGCTCCTGCAGGTTCATCTGGAAACCGCCATCACCGGAAAATGACACCACTGTTCTATCAGGGAACGCGGTCTTGACACCAATAGCCGCCGGCAAAGAAAATCCCATGGAGGCATAGCCACTGGACGTAAGCAATCTCTGAGTTCCCCTTGGGCGCAAGCCCTGACAAACCCACATTGTATTTTGCCCTACATCGTTGGTGAAAATGGTATCCTCTGGCACTGCCAGCCCAATATGTTCCACTACATTTAATGGATCCAGACCAACCAGATTATTGTGAAGCACCTTACCATATCTTTCCCGCCACTTATATATTTGGTCATACCAGCCATCGAAGTTATTTAGGCACTTGACATCAATATATGCATTAAGCTTAACAAGAAACTCCTTTACATCCCCCAGCACCTTCATATAGGCAGGCAAAGCTCTGTTAAACTCTTTTTCGTCAACATCAACATGTATAATCTTGCCACGGGTGTACTTATCCGGAAACTTACCGCACTGTTGTTCCCCAAACCTTGTCCCCATAGAAAGGACCACATCAGCATAGTGCAGAGCCAAATTCGCCTCCGGCAAGCCGTAAAATCCGCTGGCTCCCAAGGCCAAACCAGTTGCTCCGTGGCCATTTAAGGTGGTCACAACCGGAATATTGGTTTTCTTAACAAATTCCTCCAGTTCTTTTTGGGCATTGGCAGTCTGAATACCGCCCCCCGCAATGATTACAGGTCTTTGGGCAGCATACAGCTCCCTACATACATCATCTATGATATCTGGCAATATATTGGGTACGCTGGTTATGCCTTCATAATGTTCCATATTATCCGAAACCTCAGCAAACTGAATATCCATCGGAACATCAATAAGCACCGGTCCTTTACGCCCATCATTGGCTATGAAGAAAGCTTTTTCCAGCTCATAGGCCAGCTTGGCCGGGTCAGTTATCTGGACGGCATATTTTGTTATAGGCTTAACCACACTGACAATATCCAAATCCTGAAAGCCATTGAGTCTGACTCCAGGATTGTTAACTATATGACTGAGACGGTCATTTCCTGTAATAATCAAAAGAGGGATAGAATCTAAATAAGCATCTCCACAGCCCGCCAATGCATTAATGGCCCCTGGCCCGGAGGTAACCAGGGCTGCTCCCATGATATTCTTTGCCCTACCATATCCATCTGCCGCAAAGGCGGATCCCTGCTCGTGGAAATTTTGCAAATATTCAATGCCATCAAGCAAGTCTATTTCATCAGCAATTTTAAGCATCATACTGCCATCAAAGCCAAAAATCTGGGCAACTCCATGGTCACGCAAGAATTTTGCAATATAGCTTGCTACTATCATTGCACGCCCTCCCCCAAGGATTTTTCACCAAAACCAACAGCATCCCGTACCACGAACTGCGGACGATTTCTTGCAGCTTCCATGGTGCGCCATATATATTCCCCCAAAATCCCCAATGTAAACATTATAAGGCCAGAGGAAAACAGCAAAACAACCAGCAAGCTTGTATAACCCTGTACTGGTATCAAGTTATGGAACCTTGCCCATAAAATATTCAGGCTCCAGAGGATGGAAAATAGTAAAAACAACACTCCAGTTCCTGTCATAAACCTAATAGGCACATAAGAAAAGGCCAAAATTGAATCAGTAAAAAGTTTTATTTTCTTGGCCAAAGTCCAACTTGACTTGCCAATTTCCCGAGCCTTGCGCTCATAATAAAGCTTCTTGGGGTGAAATCCCAACCACATAAGCTGAAGGGCAATATTGGAATTTTTATCATTCATGGCCACGATTTGGTCTTTTACCTGTTTATCAATGGTATAGATATCAAAGCCACCCTTTGGCATGCTATGAATAATCAATTTCCTCATAATAAAATAATATGTGTTGGAAAAGAAATCGTTAATAAAGCCATCGCTGCGGGCCTCACGCACTGCAAAAAGAACTTTTTCCCCCTTCTTCCACTCATGATACATACGAACTGTCAACTCCGCTGGTTCCTGCAAGTCACAAGCCTTTACGGTGATACAGTCTCCTGTGGCATAATTAAGTCCCGTGAAAGTGGCAGAAATGGCTCCAAAATTGCGGGAAAGGCGCAAAAGTTTAATGTGGTCGTCCTTTTTTGCCAGCTCCTTCATAACCTGCCAGGAATTATCAGGCGAATCATCATTTATCATAATCAGCTCATAGTCGTCCCCTGCCTCTTTAAAGGCGGGAACTATATTGGCCATAAAATCCTCATAAAATGGCAAAATGTTCGCTTCATTTTTGTATATAGATACCAATACGGATACCTTACTCATATAATCCCCTATTCCATAAGTTCTGCATAACCTATACCAGCCATTCCATAATGATTGCCGGAGTAAAAAATATATGTCTTATCAGGCAATTTGATTAATTTGGCATAGCACATCATTTCACTGTCAAAATCTCCAGGTGTCACATCCAGATTCAGTTTTTCATCCATTCGTTGAAAGTCCTTGCCGTCTTTGGATTCTGCATAACCCAGGCGATAGCCCTTTGACAATGAACGCACGCTGTAAATGCACTTATAAATGCCATCTTCCAGCCAAATACTGCCAATGGAAAGACCATGTTCATCATCGTCGGAAAAATCCAATACGCTTTCCCCGGCACCGGACCAACGAAGCAATTCCTTTGATTCCAAATATTTCTCTGCGTAACGGGGTTGTAATTTTCCATCTTTATTCTTTAACCATGCTAATTGTGAAATACAATTAGCATGGTACCACATTTTAAATGTGGTACCTTGCTGGATAATATTCGGTACACATCTAAATGTGTTTTCACATGGTATTCTGTCCAGCATCGGCACTTCAGAATGCAATTTTTTGAAAGAATTACCCCCATCTGTGCTGAGGGCCGCCCCGGAAAAAATCATATAAGGAATTTTCCGGCAAAGCTGATAACCAGAATAAAATAAATAGAGGTCGTCTTCATTTTCAAAAAGGGACCCCGTTACCACACCATTGTCATCATAAGCTCCTGGTTCACCAACATCTATAATTGGTTCCTTGCTATACCCCAGAATCTTTGACGGACAATTTATGTCCACATCAACATACCCTATACGGCCAATATTTTCATCATCACAGAAAGTGGCAAAAATCCGCAGTGTTTTATCATCATACACATAGGGCAGCGGCATCATGGCATTTTTCTTGAACCAAGGAATATCAAATGTATTATGATCAAATATTTTTCCTTTTTTTTGCCATTTCATCATTGTGGACACCTCAGATATTATGCCAATCAATAAGAGTTTCTTCCATCCTCTCCCTGGTGGTCAGGATAGGGCGGTCATCCAAGGAGCGAAGCCACAGGAGGTCGTCTGCCAAAGGATTTAGTTTTTTTAAAAGCTCCGGCTTTTTCCCATAAAGAGCCAAATTCTTAAAAATTGCCGGCATATTCAGTCCTGCCTTTTCAAAGAATTCAACTGTGGCAAAGAAACGGGAAATATTTATTTCAGTAGGATTCGGAATCCCATTGCGGTCACATTTCAAATCCACGCCAAAAATACCATGAGGTTTATTATCAGTAGCCACAGCCTTGCAGCAATTAATAGCAATCTCATCCAATTCTGGTGAGGAGTAGGTCATGCCAATTTTGGTGATACCGGTTACGCCGCTCATGCTCATGGAGCTGTATGCCCAGCCTCCCCGCTTTCTGCCTTGAGCCACAATCAGCTCACCATTATCCCAAATAGAAAGCCAGGTCATGTTTTCACCGGGCAGATACTCTGCTGCCATATAATTTCCCCAGCCATGTACATTATCCAAATTTTCTTTTGCTTCACTTATATCAGCAGTGACAAAAGCGCCCTTGCCAGCATTGCCAATAATCATTGGGCGAAACCAAATTGGCTGCTGTCCGTCAGTTAAATCCTTAAATGCCTGCTGCAAATCTGATTCTGTATGGATAACAAGGTTTTCCGGAACCTTTACCCCGGCTGCCTTAAATTTTTGCCAGGATTTATACTTATATACGCAAGTATCAATGGTTTCATAATCCGGAACAAAGAGTTTACAGCCCCTGGCCTTGATTTCATCTGCAAATTTCAAAGCTATCGCCATTTCCACATCATGCTGAAAATGAACTATATCAGGCTTTTCCATATCAATAATTTTCAAAAATACCTCTTTGTACTCCGGCTTGGTACTATGAGGTATTAAATATCTTTTGTGAGCGCGGCAAAACATCAGATCATATGGATCAGAACCCACGCCAATAATTTCACAGTCCTCACTGTCGTCCAAAAGACAATTAACCACACCATTTGTCTGGGCACTGCCTGCACCCGTTATAAGCATTTTGTACATGATTGCTCTTTCCTTCAACAATTAATTTGTAACATTCACATATATTCCGGCACCGTACTCCGGCATATATTTAATTAGCTTCTCCAACCCCAGCAGCACTTCATCATTTATGATTCCCTTATCGAGACATTGCTGCATTTGTCCATGAGTAAATGGCTTTATAAAATAAGAACCGGCATCTCTGACTTTGAAGCCCGCTTTTGTTACTTCAGCATGCAATAAATTCTTATCATAAGTACGTCGTCGTTGCATCTTCTGCATCTGGGCACTCTGTTCATGAACGTCCTTTATCATACCCAGTTCCTTGGCAATGAGCCTATGAACGGAATTGGCATTTGGCACATTTATGTGTACCACTGTTTTTGAAGAACATAATTCCTTAATAGCCTGAAGCATTTTTTGCGGATTATCCAACTCATGGAGTACAGAGCTTAATATTATAAAATCAAATTCAACTCCCAGAGCTTTAATTTCACCTACACAATCCTCCAGAAATCCTTGAACGATTTTGATGTTTTTACCGTTAGGGAGCTCTTCAGCCAGTTCCCTGGCAACTTGTACAAAGGACTCGCCTGGCTCAGCAATCACCATATTTTCAAAATCAGGAAAATCCAGAAAAAATGGTTTTACGCCACATCCTATTTCCAAAATATTGGCATGAGGGTATTTGTTGCACTGCTCAATAACCGTCTTTTTGCGGATGGATACCATTGTGTCCTCAAATGGCTCCTCCTGATATTTTTCCGTATAATCCTTTATATCGCGCATTATGCCTTCTCCCTCTGCCATATATAGCATCTGTTTACATAGGTGTCCGTATTAAAGCCTTCCTTAAACCGTCCCAGTGACTCGTTGTACACCAGCCCATGATTCAGACTGGCGGTACCATAGGAAAGGTATTTATACCCTTCCGCTCTTGCTGCTTCAATAAGTCCCACATACAGGAATTCATTTGGGCAATATTCCAGCCTGTCCTGACGGCTGGCCAAATACTGGGTATGGAACACCTTTTTATCGCAAAAATTAAACACCATACTGCCGGCTATCATTTCTTCCCCATGATACACGCCATAGAAAGAAACTATACCCTTCAGACGGCTATTTTTGAAATCCAACAGCTCTGCCTCTGAATGAACAGGCTCTGTATCAAACTTTTTCATATTGTTGGAAAGAACTTCATAAAATTCATGTACTGCTACATCAGTATCCAATTTGCGGAAGGTCAGCCCCTGCTTTTTGGCCTTATTAAGCTTACGTTTTTTCAGCTTTTCAAAACTGGATACGTAGTTTTCCGTCAATTTTTCAACATTCATAAAGAAGCCGATTTCACTGCGAACCGCGAAATCATTAAGCTGAAAATAGTAATCCAGTAACTCGTTTGATTTGTAGCTTGGAGAATAAAGATTGCTGTGCATACGAAGCTCAACTTTTTCGTAGCCCTTTTGCTGGAAATAATCAGTCATTTCCTCAAAAATCCAGTTGTACCCCATAGTATTGGCAAACTTTCTTCCGACAACTATCCCCCCAAAGGTACTGCCCTGATGGGCCAAAAGCACCTTGCCGTCATCCACAACATTGGCTGGCAATACCGCCGTCAGTTCGCCATCCGTAAAAAACATTAGCGATGCGTCCTGAAATCTTCCCTCTGGATGATAGCTATAGAAATTTCTGGTTTGTAAAAAATTGCCGTTTATGCTGTCATTCAGCACAAAATCGTCCCACTCTCGGGCATATTCTTCTGTATAGGGAACAATCATGACTGCACCTCAAAGGCATTTAGCTTCTCTATAACGTAATCCTGTTCTTCCTTGGTCATGCCAATATAGAGGGGAATGGACAATACCGTATCAGTATAGTTTTCCGTAATTGGAAGTGAACCCTTCTCCATGCCGAGATAACTATAAGCTTCGGACAAATGTGGAGGAATAGGATAATGGATTATACTGCCAATATTATTTGCTTCCAGATATTCAGTAAGCTCATCACGCCTGTCACAGCGAATTACAAACTGATGCCAGATATGGGTAGCACCATCTCTTATTTGCGGAAGCTCAAACAACGGATTTTTTATTTCCTCCAAATATCGCTGGCAAATGGCTGTTTTTTCCTGTTCAAGCTCGTTCATGTGAGACAGGCGGACTCTTAGCAAGCCAGCCTGTATTTCATCTAGACGGGAGTTTGCTCCAACCACTTTGTTGTAATAGCGTTTTTCACTGCCATAGTTTCGGAAAATCCTTACAGCCTTATCCAATTCCGGATCATTTGTAACGATGGCTCCGCCATCACCAAAGGCTCCCAAATTCTTTGAAGGATAGAAAGAAAAACAGCCGATATCTCCAAAGGTACCTGTCATCTGACCATTGAATTTTGCCCCATGTGACTGAGCACAATCCTCTATCACCCTGAGGTTATGGCGTTTGGCAATATCCATAATAGGTGCCATATTGGAGGCCTGACCATATAGATGCACCACCAAAATTGCTTTGGTTTTATCGGTGATTTTTTCCTCTATTTTTGAGGCGTCGATATTAAAATATTCATCCGGCTCCACAAATATGGGAGTAGCTCCATTAATGGTAATACCCATAACGCTGGCAATGTAGGTATTTCCCTGAACGATAACCTCGTCACCTTTACCGATTCCCAGCACTCGGAAGGCGATCCACAATGCGTCTAGCCCGCTGGCCAGACCGACACAATATTTTGCCCCGGTGTAGGCTGCAAATTCTTCCTCGAAGGACTTTACTTCATTGCCCAGCACATACCAGCCGCTTCTAAGCACTTCTATGGCCTTATTTTCAAATTCTTCCTGATATTTATAAAAACCGCGGTCCAGGCGGTTCGGACTGATTTTATCTGTCATTGGATTTTTTCACCCTTATATATAATTAGGAATTTTGTTAACTTTGTATAACTCCATAAATTCTATCATAAGTGTCCCCCCCCCCGCAAGACGTCTGTCCATCAAGTCGATATCTACAACGGCCACCACAGTTGGCCTATGTACGAATTAACTAAATATTTTTTCTTTTTCTATAATGAATTTAACATTCGTTCGTCTTGCTGGGGGAATACAATATTTCGCGACAATAAAATTTTTTAGTTCCTGCTATGATAAAGAGCAACAGCCGCATGACAAGCAGATGTCATGCGACTGTCGTTATCTTAAACTATATCATTTTAAAAACTTAAATTTCCTCAGTACAGTCTGTACATCCTAGGCCAGTTTGGCCAGTACATCGGATGCGGAGGCGATTTTCTCGGCGGATACGGGCTGCATTTCGTCAGCTATGCGACGGTCAACGGCACCATGCACTCAAATCCATAATTAAAAATTATTATATACAAATGATATATTACCTTCTTGAGTCTCTAAATATGTAAAGATAATCGCCAAGAAAATTGCTGCCAATACCAGGCCTCTAAGAACAAAATTATTTACCAAAATGCTTTGAGATATTTTCTCCCACATAAAGCCATCCTTTCCAGCCTAAATGCATCACATCACAATAAAAATACGGCTCATACTCATAAGCTCTAGTATCAAGATATGAAAAGCCTTTGGCCGTAGTCTCATGTTCAAGCCAGTCGTACAATTTATAGCGCGTGTTCTTAGTTATACCGCGGTAATCATAGTACCAACCATTAGCAGACATAAAAATCATATACGGTTTATAGTTATTAATGACGGCCATATTCAAAAAGAATTTATAATCATCAGTTTCCTTGGAATCCAACAATTTTTCCTTTGACATATCATCCTCCAGTTTTTCCCAGTCCTGAACTATATATTTATCATAGTACTCATCATAAACATACAAACTATTATTGGTGCATTTCTCCTTACCCATTGCCGTGGCCTTACTTTGTTCTTGCTGCCAATCAAGGTTCTTAACCTCGTAATCTATTTCCTCAGCGTCCCGGAGGAATTTATAAGCATTGTACTTATCCTTCAACAGCAATAATTGATATTTACCTTCATAAAAGGGATATAAGACACTACGTCCCAATACATTAATTACATTGTCAGAAGAATGGAGTTTAGCATACAGGCAAGCCGCCCCCACCTGTCCTTCGCCAGATAATAACTTTGCCAACCGCTCAGAAGCATATTGCTTACTCTCAGTGGGAATCGCGTCATTATGCATAAAAGCATAATATTGTATCTCGGAAAAATTTGACTGGGTTCCCTTTTTATCTATATCCCCACCAAAAAACCACTGCATGGACACCACCATAGCCATTTTGGTGTTATCACTAGCTGGAATAGCTCCCAACATAATACCATCCAGCAGACTTTGCTTATAAGCCCTACCGACCATATTTATTGGCAAAGATAACTCTTGGTTGGGGAATATGTTTTTAGGATTCTGTGGTACCGGTGAACTTAATTCGCTAGTACCAACTAAAATAAAATCCCCTTGACGCACAGACCTTTGTAAAAGATATAGGCCTTGATCTTTGGTTCTATTACCATTATCCAAAACAACCCTTTTATGCTCCAATAGCGCCAACTGTTGATCCAGCCAATGGGAATATGCACTTAATACGCCAACTGTTACTAATATAGCTATTAGCAACGAGCCGAGATAACTCGCTATCTTCCTTACCATTACTTAATTTCCTTTTCAGCCAAGTATTTAGTAAAGGCCTCCACAGAAGCAATATCTTCCCGCTGAAAATCTGTTGGCTGTAGTACTACGCCAGTTCTTTCTTCAATCTGAACAATGATGCTTATTACCGCCAAAGAGTCCAGTAAGCCGGCCTCAAACAAATCCAGTTCCTTATCTTCAGCCAAACCATCGGTACCGGTTACTTGCTCTAAAATTTCAATAGCCATAGCTTCATAATTCATAACCAAAACCTCCATCATTAATTACACAAATAAGTATCCAGAAAACAATAACATACCAAAAGCAATCACATGAAAACATATTGCCCTACTTACCCAGTCATATCCTGGCTTCTTTATGTGGCTCCTGTACGCCTTTGACTTTATATACATATCACTTAAAGCCAGCATCAGTCCCTCATACAAACCATACAACAAATAATAAACAGTGAAGCCATGCCATAGGCCCATGGTAAACATGGTAATCATGTAGCCTGCTCTAACAGCATATTTTTGCTGCTTAACTATTTTATTTCGCATTAAATTTAAAACAACCCGAGAAAACAGGTAGTCACCAAACCATTTGGACAAGGAAATATGCCATCTATCCCAAAATTCCTTCATGTTTCTGGCCAAAAACGGCTTATTAAAGTTATCCGGCAAGGTAATGCCTAAAATGTAGCCAGTACCTACAGCCATCAAGGAATAGCCCGCAAAATCAAAGAACAGATACAAGGTATAAGCATACATATACTCTACTGAGGAGGCTATTGTCACTTCATGAGTTATGCGGCTCATCCAAAACTGGTTTATTAAATCAGCAAAACAGAATTTATAAATCATTCCCAATAAAATCTTTTTTGCTCCAGGCTTTAGATATTTACTGACGTATGTGCCACCTTCTATCGCTTCGTTACATTCTGGTTGGAACCGTCTGTACCGATCAATTGGACCAGAGCTTACTGATGGGAAGAAAGTAACAAAATATAATATATCAGCTAATTTAAATTCTTTGATATGACCATCGTGAATTTCGATAACCAATTGCCATATTCTAAAACCAAAGTAGGATATTCCCAAAAATGCCCATGACTTAATATGTACAAGCTCTGCACTTTTCACTTCTACAACTGGAAGAATCAACAGAGCCAGCGTTCCATAATATATCCATTTATTTTTCCATTTTGAATATGCCCGATAATATATGAATAACACCAATACCATCGTTCCAGCCACCAAAAGGAAATATTTTAATCGATCTCCCATCAATAGGTACAGAACAGGGATACTAACAACCATCCCATACCATTTTATTCGCTTGCCCAAGCAGCCTAAAACAACAGCTGGCAATAGCAATATTCCAAAAATGTATAGGGCTAAAAAGTCCCCATATTCTACAATACTCAATGAATTGTTTCCTCCAATAGTTTCTTCCTGTCCACCTTACCATTGGCATTTAGTGGAAAACTTTCAATTTTGACTATTTTTTTCGGCACCATATAAATAGGAACAAGTGTCTTTAAACTATTTTTTACTCGAATACTAAATTTCAAAGCACTTTCATCATTATTATCCTTAGTGATTATAAACGCCACCAAAGAATCAACAAGCCCGTCTTTCTTGACAGGAACAACCACATT
>CACZYN010000029.1 GCA_902785445.1 uncultured Anaerovibrio sp. | reverse complement strand
CAATTAAAGGATTTTACGTAGATGGTATTGTTAGCATTCATATCTTCCGGTTCTTCTTCAACAGAAAAATATTTGCTGAGGGTAGACTGCCGGTAGCGGGTGCAGCCTGGCTCCAAAAATACTTTTATATTGTGTCTCTTTAAGGCCTGTTTGGCCTTGTTGTACGATGATAAAATACTACCTATACCCTCGGTTTTGCGGATGGACAATTCCAGATACTTAATTTGCTTTATTGGTAAATCTGTAAGCCATTGAAATATAAACAGCGAATGAAAAAGCCCCAAGGAACTGAAACGATCTATACTCACAATGTTAGCATAAAAATTTTTCTGAACATAAATGGCTTTTTCCGACAAGGGCTTATCACCTATTGTTACCTGGGATTTCAGCCATGGAAACAGCAATACATTAATATCCTTAAAACGAACTGTCATGGAGGTATTTTTAAGTACCAGCATGGCAATAGCGATGGTATACTCGTTGGTATCTTCAAAGAATATTTCTGCAAAACCATCTAATAAATATAAATTTATTTTATCCAAATCATTTTCGTTATAAGAATAATACGGGGGAAATATCATCTCTTCCCTATAAAAGTCACTATCAGGAAAGCTGGCGTCATTTTTGGCCTGTATATCATTATCGATGTAAACGAGATCAAAATCCTGTCCCCCTTCATTTTGCACATGAAATCTTTTCTCACCCTTTAGTACGTATTGCAGGGCCTCATGAAAAATTTGTGGCTCATTGACCAGATTTCTGTAATTGTGATTATTGTCATATTCTTTGATTTGTAACATTTTTGACCTCCAGATATGGTAAAATGAAACTGTTGGAAACCCTTTCGACAAGCTAAAGAATTATTCCTGCATCTCCCCTGTAAAATGCGAAAATTACTATTCACCCACATTTTACTCTGGATGAAATTGTTGCTAAAAGGATTATTTTATGAATCAGACAAAACTAAGACAGCTTCGCCTGGCAATATTTCTAGCATTACTTACCGCATTGGCACCCCTTGCCAATGATATGTATTTGCCTGCTTTACCAATGTTGGACTCATATTTTTCTATTTCCACTTCATTAGTGCAGCTAACACTGACCATGACAACCATCGGCATTGCCCTGGGACAAATTTTCGCCGGACCAATCAGCGATTTTATGGGTCGCCGTTGGCCATTGCTCTTGGGGATGGTAATTTTCTGTCTGGCGGCACTGGGCTGTATCTACGCGGAAAATATCTGGTTATTTTTGTTTTGGCGCTTTGTTTTGGGCTTTTGTGGCGCCAGTGGTATTGTTATTGCCACTGCCATTGCCCGTGATATTTATGAAGGGGCAGAATTAACCCGCTTCTTCGCCATATTGATTATGCTTAACGGACTTGCCCCAATTCTTGCTCCGATTATCGGGGGACAATTACTGCTTTGGGGCACCTGGCGCGATGTATTTCTTTTACTTTTTTTCATTGGCGCTTCCCTGGTCCTTGCCACATTTTTCTTTACCGAAACCTTGCCGGCCCAACGGCAAATTCATAACATCAGCAGTGCCTTCAGACGCTATGGAGAACTTTTGCATGACCGTTATTTTTTCAGTCATTGCCTGCTACAGTGCTTCACTTTTGGGGCTTTTTTTGCCTATATTGCCGGTTCATCCTTCCTGTTTCAAGACATATATGGCGTATCCCCCCAGGCTTACAGCCTGATTTTCGGAGGAATTGGTCTGGGATTGATGCTTATGGCTAGTGTTTCAGCCAAACTGGCTGGCAAAGTATCCAATATCAGGTTATTAAAATACGCCACACATACTTCCTGCTTCGGCAGTATCCTGCTGTTCATCCTATTCCTCGCTGAAGGACCAATATTTGTAACCTATCCAGTCCTGTTTGTGACCATCATACCACTATCTGTAGTTGGTGCAGCAAGTTTCTCTCTGGCACTGACCAGGCAAGGCCATAACTCAGGCAGTGCTTCAGCACTTTTGGGCTGTTCACAATTGTTGCTGGGCGGGGCAATAATGCCCCTGGTAGGTATTGCCGGAGACAAAACCCCTATTCCCATGGCTGTACTCATGATAACGGGTTATAGTCTTGCAATTTGGTGCTACTACAAACTGATTGGCCCGGCGCATCATACAGAATAAAATACTAAAACACACAAAGAGCAGAGCTACCACGCTCTGCTCTTTTAATCTTTGCCCCACATAAAATATCATAACCCTGCATTAGCCAAAAAGCCAAAAACAATTGACCAATATTTTTCCCCATCTGTTTTCATGGAATCAGCGTGCCCAGCTCCCTGAACTATCAGTTTATCTTTTTTGCTGTTGCAGGAAACATACAGCTCCTCCATCATCGCTGGTGGAATAAGTTTATCTGCATCACCATGTATGAACAATACTGGTGCTTTAATGTTAGGAACAGCCTTTATTGGTGCAGCTTCTGTCACTTTGGACCCAGTCTTAAAACCACTTACCACATCAACACAATTCATAATAGGAAAGGCCGGCAAACCAAAGATAACCCCCAATTGATTGGAAAACATTTCATAAGCACTTGTATAGCCACAATCCTCTATAACCGCCCTTATTGGTGGGATATCATCCCTGGCTGCCGCCATAAGAACAGTTGCCGCTCCCATTGAAACCCCGTGCAAAGCAATTTCCGCATCAGGATATTGCTTTTTAATTTTTTGTGCCCAAAGAGCAACTTCTGCGCTTTCCTTAACTCCCATGGTTATATACTGGCCTTCTGTCTTGCCCGAAGCACATAAATCCGGGGTCAAAACCTGATAGCCATGCTGCAAATAGACCTCTGCATAATCATTCGCATAACTCTGGTCCCGTCCATAACCATGTACGAGAATGGCCCACCGCTTACTGGGTTGAGCTGGAGCGTAATGTGTAGCCGCCAGTTGTCTGCCATCAGGAGAAATTTCCCGCCATTCCTCCTTCTGGCCCGATGGTTCCGGAGGAGTTTTTCTGCTTTTATCATGGATACTTACGCAGGCCGCCGGAGGAGCCAGAGGATCCGTATCATTGCCACGTTTTAGAGCAAAATCCACAAAATAAGCCCCTATGCCGTACCCCACTGCCACAATTACAGCAAGAAAGCCTGCAATAAATATCTGCCATTTTTTTAACCGCACAATCTCAGCTCCAATCAACAAGTTTCATTAAAGATCCTGCTTCACAATAACACACATCTATTTAAATACAATTTTACATGAAACCACATTCGTAAACAATAAAACCCGCCAGAAAACTGACGAGTTATATTTGTGTGGACCATAACGAATTATTAGACTTTTATCTAATAAAGTTGGTTGGTTGCCAAGGCTCCTTTTCCGGCAGACCATACTTCTCCTTCCCCAAGGCAATGCTCTTCATTAAAAATGCCATATTTTTACCTAACGTCCGCATAGTCTGCAGTCCCTCGCCATCCTGCTCAGCCTCACCCTTGCCAGAACCATGTACACTGTTCCAATACTGGCTGGAAACTATAGGCATACCGCAAATCGTAAAATATTTGTTCAGGGCATCAAAGGTAGCCGAGCAACCACCCCGACGGGCCACAGCTATTCCAGCCCCTACCTTCATGGTCTTATCAAACTTACAGCTCATAAACAGGCGATCCAAAAAAGAAAGTACCGTACCATTTGGTGAAGCATAATACACAGGTGTTGCCACTACCAAGCCATCAGCCGCCTCAAACTTGGGTGCCAGCTGGTTTACCTCATCATCAAAAACGCATTTCTTGTTTTCAGCACAGGAATAACAGCCGATGCACCCACGAATGGCCTTGTTGCCAATCTGCACCACCTCTGATTCCACACCTTCCTGGTTAAATGTTTTCACCAGTTCATTTACAGCAATTGTTGTATTACCATTCACCCGTGGACTTCCATTGATAATAAGAACCTTCATACTAAAACTCTCCTTCAATTAAACTTTCGTAAAAAAATCAAAACACACACAAAATCCCCATTTTTTATTCGTCAAAGCATGACAATAATCCTGCCAAAACGAATGTTAGCTTTATTCTCGTGATAGGATAATCGAGAACACTAAACGAGCAGAACCCCCAGTGGCTCTGCTCGTTTTTTTTCAGCATATAACTATGGCAATCAAAGCATTTTTTCCCACCATTTCCCGAATGCCTGTAATGATATTTCGTCTATGCTGACTGCCTCACCGATTTCTGGAGTAAGGAGTTGATAATCTTTTCCCTGCGAGGCTTCTGCCAGCTTCTGATAAGGCTCCTGCCATGGATGGCGGGCCAAGGCAAACTTACCTCCATGGGCGGGCAGTAATGCCTTTGCCCTCACATCCACCGCCGCCTGAGCCGTTTCCTCCGGCAATAGGTGAATGGCATGCCAGGCCATATTATACTGGCCATTTTCCCCCAACATCAGGTCAAATCCACCAAACTGTTTTCCAATGGCCTTAAAATGTTCACCATATCCCCCGTCTCCACTGTAATACACTTTATTCTTAGGGGTAACAAAGGCAAACCCACACCATAAAGTCGGATTTTGCGTAAGAAAACGACCCGAAAAATGCTGTGACGGCAGAATATGAATAGAAAAATCTTCTGCAATTTTTATTTCCTTATCCCAATCTTCTTCGTGGATTATTCCCGGATCAAAACCCCAATACTCAAAATATTCTCCCACCCCCAGAGGGCAAACGATATTTTTTATTTTATTTTTCAAAGCCATTACCGTTGGATAATCCAGATGGTCCCAATGGTCATGGGAAATAGCCAACACATCAATATCCGGCATATCAGCAGCAGTATAGATATTGCTGCCTGAAAAGGCTTTATTGATGAAAAACACTGGTGAGGCATAAGAGCTGAACACCGGATCAATTAAAATTCGCCGTCCGCCCAACTGCATATAGAAGGTGGAATGCCCCATCCACACCACCAAATCCTGTTTGATATCCAGTTTTTTCAAGTCAGTTTTATGGGACAACATAGGCTCCTTGGGGGAAAGGGCTGACTTATCCCCAAATAGAAATTTGGCGGTAGCAACAAACCGATTTTCCCCACTGTCCTCACTCATCACCTGTACTGGCACTAGATTTTGAAACTTACCGTTGATGTAATGGGGTGAAGCCTGAATGCGGGCCAAGCGCTCCCCCTGGGGCAACCGGCCAAATTCCGGTCGATGTATAAAGCTATATCCCCCCAGAGAGAGCATTCCCGCCGTCGCCAGTCCGCCAATAATAAAATTTCGTCTATTCATGCGCGTTCACCATATACTTAATCTACTTCAATTAATTCATACTGGTCATTGCCCAGACCAAGTTCCTTCATAGCCGATAATTGTCGCAAGCCCTCCCGGCTTTCAATGCGTTCAATAAGGTCATTTTTACGGGAGTCCTCAAAATTATACACCAAGTCAATTGATGCCTGGTCAATGGCCAAAATATCCGTTGAGGCCAGTATGCCGATATCCGGGATAACCGGCTCCGCTGCACTGGTCCCAGCGCAATCACAGTCCACTGACATACGCCTCATCACATTTATAAATGTAATATTCTTGCCAAAATGATCACAAATAGCCTTACCGCTGTCCGCCATCAGCTCCATAAAGAGGCCGCCCATTACCCATTTTCCATAATCCTGCACACCATGAACCTGCATTTTTCCTTTTTTGCCTGAGGCACAGCCAATGGCAATATTTTTCAATGAACCACCAAAACCACCCATGGCATGGCCTTTGAAATGGGTAAGCACCACCAGGGAATCATAGTTAGTCAAATGGCTTCCCACAGCCACCTCTTTAAGATGTAAACCGTTCTTTACCGGGAAATTCACATCCCCGTCTTCATCGATTATATCCACCGGGCAAAAGGTCCAACCGTTAGTCTGCAAAGTATCCCGATGCTGCTGCGTAGTAGACCGGGGTCCTCCATAGGCCACATTGGCCTCGATAATGGTACTGTTTGGTATCTGGCTCTGGAAGGCTTGTACCATATCCCGTGGTAAAATATTGGAACCATGGGGCTCACCAGTATGGAGCTTGATTGCTATTTTGCCACTTATTTCACTATTAACCTTCCCATACAGCTTCTGAAGGTGCTCTGCATCTATATGCTTGGTAAAATATACCTCCGACTTAGCTGACGCTTGTACAGCTGCTTTATTGGCATTTAATGCAGGAACTGTACTATCTGCGGCTTTTGCTCCACAGCCTGTTACAAATCCCGACAATCCGGTAAGACCTGCTCCGGCAATGGCCGCACTTGCCATTTTCACAAAATTACGCCGTGACATATTGGACATAGCATTATCCCTCCTAAGCCGTAAATTCTATACTTCTTCCTATGCAAAAGAATATCATAAATTTAAAGATTCAGGAAATTCATGTAGATTACTTCAACAGTCCCGACCATGACACCACCTTAACCAATGTGGCGGCCCATCGAGGGGTATGTCTGGCCCCCGGCTTTCTGAACGATCATAATGGTGAGTTTGCCTGGCTGGATTTTGATAGCGAGGTAATCATTCCCTGCGGTGTTTATACCCATAAAAATGACCAACGAGAATCCCTCCGTGCCTTCATAAAGCTATTGCAGCACTTCTATCTCGATCAGCCGAATTTTAAGGTTTGATTAATTATAAGCATATAGCGTCTTTGTTTCCGCTTGCAGGATTTTGCTGGCAAAACCTTCATGAACAGCAAATTCATCAATACTTCCTCACCTTTACTTCTTCGACAATTTTTTGCTAAATCCTTGAATAAAAAAATCCCATTGACCAGTCCGTGACCAATCAATGGGATTTATTCTTATTTTACAAGCCCTTGGCAAAATCTCTGATTTCATTCAATTTTGCTTCGGATTTGTTTTCCTCACCTGCAGCGGTAAGAATACCAGCTACTTCAATCTTGGCATAGGCCATATAATCCTTAAACTGGGCAATAGAGCCATCGTGAGTGCCTGGAGAACCAGAGGAAAGCATAAGAACACATTTCTTGGCCTTTTGTGGCTTGCCAATACAATAAACCCGCTGAATAGCGGCCTGCATCTGAGCCGTCATGGTGAAATAGTATACCGGTGAAGCGAAAACAATCATATCCGCCTCTTTGTAGGCTGGCAACAGCTTTTCAAAATCATCCTTCTGAACGCAATTGCCATTTCCCTTGGTATGGCAATACTCACAGCCCAGGCAGCCACCGATTTTCATCTTGCCAACCTGATATTCCTCCACCTCATGGCCAGCTGCCTCAGCCCCTTCAATAAAGGCCTGGACCATAGCTGCCGTATTCATTTTTCTTGGACTACCATTAAACACTGCAATTTTCATTAAAAATACCTCCTCAACATAATACGCACCACTAACACACAACACTTTTTCTAAGTTTTTACCGCTTTATGCCACTTTCCTCATAGGGAAATGTCGAGCCTACAACAAAGTGAATAATCCACTCCGGCCGTTCCTCAATGGGAATCCAATAGCCATAAGCCTTACCAAAGGCCCCTTCATAGGTAATAGCTACTGTCTCCTTATTGTCAGCCGCTCTGTTGCACAAACACCCCTTATGCTGCTCCGGCTTGCCAACAGATGAGCATTTATACCAGGCTTTAAGCCAAACTCAGTAGCCTTCTGCTCCCCGTAGTTCATTTCTGGTGGGATAGGCGCAGGCATATTAGTCAGGTCAACGATTTTTTTATTATCCAGATTTTCATAACCTAACGGTGTGTAAGAATTCGTGATGAATTAACTCATTTCCTTCTTTATTTTTTGTAATACTTCCTTTTCTTATCCGTATATATATTGAGAAGTTAAAAATTTTACACCATAGGATAGAACAGGAGAATTGAAGGCCTTGTTAAACTCAAACACACCCAATTCATCACTATCATATTGTAAGTTTGGTGATGAAATAGCCATATCTGCCACTGCAGCGGCCAATGATAATATTTTGACAGGTTGCCATTCACAGGCCCAAATGATATATAATATGGCAATTGCCATAGAACCACAAATTACCCATGATATGTTGTGTATAACCAAAAGACTGGGCACAGTCTTAGTTGGATTGGAGTACTCCGTAAAAACAGCCTCCAGTGTGAAAAAAAAGCTGGTGCGTATGGCCAATAAAGCCTTAGAAGCTGGTGAAAAACCAAAAAATGACTTTGAATATTTAAGGGAAATCGGTGACCTAATCCGATATACGGAGTTAGTCAACCATAATGAGATGGCTGACAAGGTTCGCGAGACCATGCTGCTCCTTGAGGATAAGGGGTATGATGTGTATGAAATCGACAATAAATACCTGAACCAAAAAGGACGGTACAAGGCTGTTCACCTAAATGCCATCAGTCCATCCGGCCAGATATTTGAAATACAAATACATTCAGAGGAAACTCTGGCAGCAGGTCGTATGACCCACAAGCTCTATGAGGAATGGCGGAAGCCCGAGACCAGTCTCGATCGGAAGGCTGAGCTTTATTCTGCTATCAAAAGTACATATGATAATCTGCCTATTCCCCGTGGAATAGAACATGTAGGAAATTATCAAAAAGCTGTATGAGCCCAATGCTCATACAGCTTTTCTTTTTATTCACTATTTCGTAATTCTAATTGTCACATCGCCATGTGATAACAAATCCGTCATTTCCGACTGAGACAAATCTATATGTCCTAAACGGGTATACGACCAGGAATTGGAACCATAAAAAATGACTATCTTATCACCTGCGTACAGAACAATATCCCCGTATTGAGTAGTTGTCTGTTTATCATTTCTGGTCAAGCTATGACCTATAGAGCCAACCTGTTCAAACCCTCCGTACATTGACATATTGATGGTCAAAGGAAGCATCTTCTTCAATTCCTCAGTGGAAGCGTTCTGCTCCCAGCTAACAGGAACTACGGCATTATCAATCATCAATTTCATGTTCATTTCCTTATTCTGCTCTAATTTAACCGACATATTATTCTCTACTGCCTTTTCATGGCTTTCAACCACAGAAGTCGTGTCAGTAGTCTGATTAGCCAAACAGCCTGAAAGCAACAGCAGCATCGTTAGGCCTGCCACACCCAGTATTTTACATTTAATCATCAGAGATTCTCCCTAAACAATGATATTGCACCATTTTAAATATTTTTCCCGGCCACCAATGCGGTTTCTAAAACAGGATTTCCTGCAATTTCTCCCACTTCAGTTACGCCACCACAAAAAATTGTATCCTTCAGCTGAGCCTTCTCAAAGCATTCTATCCAGCCCTGTACGCCAGTACGTGTCCCAGCTACCGTTGTTTCTTCATCCTCGGCGGCTGTGGCCAGCAGGTAAACATCACGGAAACGATAATCTGAAGGAAAAAGGGGATTGGCTCTATCCAACAGGGTCTTAAGCTGCCCACACATACCATAATAATACACTGGTGTAGCGAAAACCAAAACATCGGCCTGTTTCATTTTTTCCACTATATCATTGGCATCATCATCAATTATGCATTTAAAAGTTTTTTGACAGGCAAAGCAGCCCTCACAAAAGCCTAAAACTTTATCACGTAAGGTAATCTGTTCCACAGCATGACCAGCAGCCTTTGCCCCTTGAGCAAAAGCGGTGGCCAAGGACTCTGAATTACTGTTTTTCCTCAAGCTGGAGGAAATAATTACAACTTGTTTACTCATTTTCTCTCCTTAACAAAAAGTACACAACAAATTAGTTTAAATACATCGTTTTACTTTAATTTATTATATTCAGCTGCATCGACAGCCTCGCACCATTCACTGGAAGTATTTTCCCCTGGCACCTCAATGGCCAAATGCTGGAAGGCCGAGTTTGGCGCCGCACCGTGCCAATGCTTTACATTAGCTGGAATATGTACCACATCCCCTGGCTTAAGCTCCTGAGCTGGCTTCCCCCACTCCTGATAATAGCCACGGCCGGCGGTGACTAACAGCATTTGCCCGCCCCCCTTATCAGCATGATGAATATGCCAATGATTGCGACAGCCTGGCTCAAAGGTAACATTGCCAATGACAACCTGATTCAGGGACAGCATATTTAAGTAGCTGGTACCATCAAAATACTGGGCATAATTATCATTTACACCACCAACGGGGAACAAGCTGGTAGCCATAATATTTTCCAAGGTTTCATTACCTGAGGTATTAGCAGCTGCTGCGGTATCTTTATATACCTCTTTGGCCATATTAAAAGCAGCCCAAGCCTTTGGCCAACCGCCATAAAAACCCAGCTGGGTAATAATCTCCGCCATTTCTGCCTTGGTAACCCCATTGTTCTTGGCTGACTGCAAATGATATTTCAAAGAGCTGTCAGTAATGCCACTGGCCACCAAGGCTGAAACCGTCACAATACTGCGGTCATGCAAAGATAATACATCATTTTTTGACCACACTTCCCCAAAAAGAATATCATCGTTGTAACGGGCAAAATCCGGGGCAAATTCCCCTAACTGCTGCCGGCCGGCGGTCTGAACCACCTTTACTGCTTTACGATTATTATCTGCCATTTCTGCTGCCTCCGTATTCGTTAAATTTGCTGACATAAACATTACAGCTGCCAGTCCTACTGCTATTTTTTGCTTAATATGCATAAACACTTCCCCTATCAAAAACTTATCTTTGAAGAGTTCCTTACCTGATTATTCTGCCAATAGCCATACCAACCAAAACATACAAGCCCAACAGACAGGCTATCAATATGGTATAAGCCGCTCCCGGCAAGGCAGTAGCCGCCGTAGCAAAAATATGCTTCATCAGCAGGCGGTCTCCCACCTGATTTATGATGGAACTATAAATTCCACCAAGAATCAATATGACCATCAGGCAATATTTAACCCAAGAATAAGTCCCTGCTGAATTATCAATGTTAAATACCTGTTTCCACTGTCCTAGCCAGCCTTTCCAATGCAGCCCCCAATGAATCCCGCACAAAAGCATTATGCCGTAAGCCAGTGATACATGAAATTGGTGAATGGTTATACTGCGCTGTATATCCAAAGGCATAATTTCCCGGAAAAGATAATTGGAAATGCCTGCTCCTGCACCGATTACCACTATTACCAGAACAAAAAGCAGTATGTTTGTTGCAGTGTTTAACAACCGTTCAGCGTGCCAAGCCCCTTGCCGCAGCCCACAAAACCATTGACGGTGCTGATAAATATGCACAATAATCAGCAAAAACCATACTATACCAATTATTTCATGGAACAATTTGGGGATATGGTGAAAGCACATCACCAATACCAGCAGTATGGGTAACAGAGCTGTCACCAGCATCTTTTTTGATATATCAGGCCACTTCATATTAAAATCCTAAACCGTTAAACCAACTTTTGATTTCCTCAGCAGAGGCCTGAGGAGAAAACACCTTACCCTGTTTCCAGGTTGCCTGGGCATGATTGACCTTAAGCTTGGCAAATGTAAGCTTTTTCAAATATTCGCCACTTGTACCGATGTCACTGCCACCAGAAGTACAAATACTGGTAATATTTTTATTTGAAAAATCATAGCTTTCCACAAAGGTATTCATAATCCTAGGTGCCTGTCCCCACCAAATTGGATGGACTAAAATGATTGTATCATGATTGGCGATTGGCGCATTAGTATCGGCCAGTTCAGGACGGGCATTATCATCCTTTTGCTCCACAGTAGCTCTGGTAGTCTCATCTTTGTAATTTAAATCATCCTTAGTATATGGTTTCGCTGGACGAATTTCGTAAATATCTGCCCCCAAAGCCTTGGCTGTATTTTCAGCCAGCTGCTTGCTATTGCCTGTAACAGAAAAGTAAGCGACCAAAATCTTGCTATTGGCGGCCGGTAGCGATGTACCAGTGGTTGCCTGAACTGCAGAAGCAGGTTTTTCCTCAGCCTTCCCCTTATCTGAGCCACAGCCCATAATCCCCAGTACAACCAACAAACTAACGCACAACAACAATATTTTTTTCATTTTCTTCATCCTTTCTATAGTACAAATGGAATATACCCTATATCTTTTATCCTGTGCTAAGCCTCTTACAAATTAGCCCCGATTTTATAGGCCATATTGGCAAATTCAGATTTTTCCACCAGTGAACGGGCGCCACAACCGGTAGCCCACACCTGTCCCACATCGGTCCATTCCATATATCTAACCAGCGTGTCATAGTG